>VBAS01000427.1:0-953 GCA_005882975.1 Bacteroidota bacterium
GAAGAAAAAATATATAAAGAATTAGAAAAGAAACATGAGACATGGGATAAAGTGATTGAAGCAATTGACAAAGCATTTGTTCCTTTTAAAAAACAGCTGAAAAGAGCCATAACACGGGAGGATATTCTTAAGCTGACAGAAAAACCGGTTCGTCGTATTTACAGGTTGGATATTGAAGAATTGAATGCACAAATCAAAGCACTGGAAGCAGATATCAAACAGGTAAAATATGATTTGAATAACCTGGTTGACTTTGCTGTTGCCTATTATGAAAACCTGTTGAAGAAATATGGTAAAGGCCGGGAACGCAAAACAGAGATCAAACAACTGGAAGTGATCGAGGCCAAGCAGGTGGCTATGGCAAATACCAAAGTGTATGTCAACCGGGAGGAGGGTTTTATCGGCACTGGTTTGAAAAAAGATGAATTGCTGTTTGAATGTTCAGACCTGGATGATATTATAGTTTTTGCCAAACGCGGCATCATGAAAGTGGTGAAAGTGCAGGAAAAGGTTTTTATCGGCAAAGACATTCTGCATGCCGCCGTTTTTCAAAAAAATGATGAGAGAACCACCTATAATATGATCTATTCAGACGGTAAAGGTGGATTAAGTTATGCCAAACGATTTAATGTAACGGGTGTAACGAGAGATAAAGAATACGATCTCACCAAAGGTGATGAAAGAAGTAAAGTGCATTACCTGAGTGTAAATCCAAATGGGGAAGCGGAAGTAGTAAAAATCGTTTTAACACCATGATCATCAGCTCATAAGAAGGAATTTGATTTTTATTTTGAAGAGCTGGCGATCAAAGGCCGTAGCAGCATGGGTAACCAGGTGACAAAGTATCCCATTAAATCAGTGAAGTTTAAAGAGGCCGGCAAAGCCACCCTTAGCGGTCGCAAACTTTGGTTTGATGATAAATTTGGCCGGTTGAATGCCGATGAAAAAGGCAT
>VBAS01000427.1:968-3333 GCA_005882975.1 Bacteroidota bacterium
TTGAACCAGACGACCGGATATTGATTGTGTATAGTGATGGCAATTACATGATAGCCGACCAGGAGATGACGCAACGGTTTGATGCAGATAAAATTCTCCTGATAGAAAAATTTGATGCGGAGAAAATTATATCCGCTGTTTACCTGGATAAAAAGAACCTCCAGTACAATGTCAAACGGTTTAAGATCGAAACAACGACGTTAAAAAACAAATTCTTTTTTATCAAAGAAGGAGATGGGAATTATGTGGAAGCTGTTTCTACGGATACAGAACCAATACTGGCGGTGCAAAGTGGAAGAGGCGATCAAATTCGTAAAGCTAAATTCAAGATTGTAAAAGTAGCAGAAGTAATGGGCTGGAAAACAGTAGGAACCAAATTGCTGGACTACAATAAAAGTGTGCAGATGGAATGGGTGAAGAGCAAGCAAAGTGGTCAGCAGCCTGAGTTATTTTAATGCATCACTTAAATCCGTCCCAGGGAGGGGTCTTAAGAGCCTTCTTTTAGGGAGATCAGGGTGCTATTGCTTCTTCCTTCTTAACCTCACCGTCGCATTCTTTTCCAGGTTGCTTGATAATCTCACTTCATGCTTTTTCTCGCCGTCAGTAATGATCATGAGGGCGGTATTGGGAGGTATGGAGCCCAGGTTGTCAGCAAACATACTCAGCTCATTCAATTCTTTGGTGGGATCAAGCGCTATATTAAAATGGAGTGACCGGGTGCTGAGCTTTTGTGAGAAGGCCATTAACTGTTGATTAAAAAAAACGGATATAGAATCGCCGTCTACTTCGCCGTTATCATAAAAATCAATTTTTAAAGAATCTGAATCCACTTCTATTTCTTCAATCAGCACATTTTCTCTCTCTTTAAACTGGGTTTCCACTACGTAATTAATCACTTTCCGTTGCACGATATTAACGGGGGCCAGTGTATCTGCCGCTGATGGTATCCAAATCTGGTTGGCTTCTTTAAAATTACGTAATGCCATCAGCACTGAATCTGGTTTACTCATATCTGGATCCAGGGACAGGTTAAAATTCACATCTACGCACATATACCTGTTATCCTTTAACCCCTTAAAAGCTCCTGAAAGATTGGACCCTGCTTTGGCAACTCTCAGTGTGGCGAAAAAATTCATCAGGCAATCGACTTCCATACTGTTAATTGAACCATAGTAAGTGACAGGGATATTGTAAAGGCTCAATTGCCTCGTTTTTGGATTATAATCTCCCTTTACCTGTATGCTGCGAAACGTACTTTTAAAATAATAACTAAGTATTCCTTTTACATTTCCTTTCCCTGGTTGCAGGATAAGTTCCACCAGGTAATTGCTGGCTATCGAATTCGTTTTTACACTTGCTGTGCCATACCAGTACCCAAACACAGATTGCGATTGAGAATGCAAACTGATAAAAACGACTGCCAATAGGATCAATTTCTTCATATGCGATTTAGTTGACAAAAACCATGCTTATCCGGATGGAATTTTTTATATTAATTATTGGTATACCTCTTCATCTCTCTTTCCACGTCTTTTTTCCTGAGGGTTTCCCGTTTGTCATGTAGTTTTTTCCCTTTCGCCAGGCCGATATCCATTTTCACGAGGCCTTTTTCATTGAAATAAATGCGGAGCGGAACCAGGGTATATCCTTTTTCTTTAAGCTTTGATTCAATCTTTTTTATTTCTTTTTTTTGAAGCAACAGCTTTCTTTCCCTTACAGGATCATGATTATTCAGGTTGCCGTGAGAATACTCGGCGATATGCAAAGATTTTATCCATACTTCTCCTTTGTGCAACAGGCAATAGCTATCGTTAAAACTGACTTTGCCTCCACGAATGGATTTCACTTCCGTGCCCAGCAATACCATCCCGGCTTCATATTTATCATCAATGAAGTATTCGTGCCAGGCCGATCTGTTTCTGATTTCACTCATTAGCTGGATAAGCTGCAAATATAGGAAGCTGTCGTAAAGGACTTTGCTGATTTATATAATAATTAACCCCGGGCCAGCAAGGTCTAACTACCACAAATTGTAATGATTAATGTTTAAAAAGCCCCAGCACTTTTGCCAGCTTTTCTTTCAATTGCGGACGGGCCACAATAAAATCTAAAAAGCCGTGATCTAAAACAAATTCACTTCGTTGAAAGCCTTCGGGCAGATCTTTTTTGATCGTTTCTTTAATAACCCTTGGCCCCGCGAATCCAATTAAGGCATCAGGTTCAGCAATATTAAGGTCACCCAGCATACCAAAGGAGGCGGAAATACCGCCAAAAGTGGGGTCGGTCAGCAAAGAAATATAAGGCAACCGGGCATCGCTTAATTGAGAAAGTTTACCACATGTTTTGGCCAGCTGCATCAGGGAAA
>VBAS01000427.1:3339-3658 GCA_005882975.1 Bacteroidota bacterium
ACCGCTTTTGCTAATCACCAAATAGGGCATTTTATGCGCAATGCAATAATCAACGGCCCTTGCAAATTTTTCGCCCATTACACTCCCCAGCGAACCGCCGATAAATTCAAAATCCATGCAAGCCACCACCAGGTCGTGGCCACCCACTTTCCCTACCGCTACCCGCATTGAATCTTTCAGATCTGTTTTACTCCATATTTCCTCCAGCCTTTTTTTATAGGATTTAAGATCAGTGAACTCCAAAAAATCTTTGCTGCGGATATTGTCAAACAATTCAGCGAATTCACCGTTGTCATATAAAATATCAAAATATTCATTA
>VBAS01000129.1:0-1500 GCA_005882975.1 Bacteroidota bacterium
CATTATTTCGTAAGATGTTTTTGTGTCAAGATTACCCGTGGGCTCATCCGCAAGAATGATAGAAGGATCATTTACCAATGCTCTTGCAATAGCGACACGCTGACATTGGCCGCCGCTTAATTCATTTGGTTTGTGATGGCTTCGGTCACTAAGATTCACAAGGTCCATCACATGCTTTGCTTTTTCAGTACGAAGTTTTTTACCCATACCTGCATATACCAGTGGTAATGCAACATTGTCCAAAGCCGTTAATCTCGGTAGTAAATTGAACTGCTGAAATACAAACCCGATCTCTTTATTTCTAATTTCTGCAAGTTTATTGTCTTCGGTTTTGCTAATGTCATGTCCATTCAAAATATAAGTTCCTGATGTAGGAGTGTCAAGACAGCCAATGATATTCATCAATGTACTTTTGCCCGAACCAGAAGGGCCCATTAGTGCTACGTATTCATTTCTAAGAATGTCAAGAGCGATGCCCTTTAGCACTTCGAGTTCCATTTTACCCATGAAATAACTCTTCCTGATCTTGTCGAGATGTATTACGCTGTTGTTCATAAATTCCAGTAGTCAAATTCCAAATCCCAGGTGTGAATGCTTAATTGGAATTTGAAATTTTATTTTTGTTATTTTTTTATCACTTTGGGTACTCTAAAAAATTTATGATCATGTGCCGGTGCATTTTTCAATGCTTCTTCACGGGTTATTGATCCTTTTACTTCATCATCTCTTAATACATTTACATTGTCAGACATGTGAAGCAAAGGTTCTGTTCCTTCAAGATCAAGTTCATTTAATTTTTCTACAAAACTTATCATCCGCTGCAGATCGTTTTTTATTTCTTCTTTTTCTGCAGCATTAAATTTAAGCCTTGATAAATGAGCCAGTTTGTCAACCAAAGCACCGGTTACTTCCATCCGACAAATATACAGTTGAGTCGTGAGTCAGGAGTTAAGAGTCGTGAGTATTTTACAAATGGTAGACGCCTGACTACCGACTCCTGACTCTTAACTAATCCCTATCTTCGCCGCCTCATGGAAAAAAAGAAAGAAATAGTAATGAGTGGCATCAGGCCAACAGGCTTTTTGCATCTCGGAAATTATTTCGGGGCATTGAAAAATTATGTGCGGATGCAGGACGAGTATGAATGTTTTTTTATGGTAGCCGACCTGCATTCCCTTACTACGCATCCGGATACTAAGGAATTAAAACAAAATGTTCACAGGGTATTAGCAGAAAATATTGCCTGCGGTCTTGATCCTGATAAAGTGGCGCTTTATTGTCAAAGCCATATTTATGAAACAAGTGAATTGTACCTGTACCTGAATATGATGGCTTATGTTGGTGAGCTGGAAAAGACCACGACTTTCAAAGAAAAAGTAAGACAGCAGCCTGATAATGTAAATGCGGGTTTGTTGACGTATCCCGTTTTGCAAACTGCTGATATAATTTTACACAGGGCATCATTAGTGCCGGTGGGAAAAGACCAGGAACAACATCTTG
>VBAS01000129.1:1549-8258 GCA_005882975.1 Bacteroidota bacterium
TTTCCGGAGCCCCGGGCATTTAATTATGGATCGCAATTAGTGAAAGTTCCCAGTCTTGATGGTGCAGGAAAAATGAGTAAGAGTGAAAACCAATATGCGACGCTTTACCTGGCTGACGAAGATGATGTTATCCGGAAAAAAGTAATGCGGGCAAAAACTGATAGCGGGCCTACGGAGCAAAACTCCGCCAAACCTGATTATATTGAAAACATTTTTTTGTTGATGAAATTGGTAAGCACGGAAGAGACGGTTAAAAAGTTCGACGAGGATTATAATAAATGTACCATACGGTATGGCGATATGAAAAAGCAGTTAGCAGAAGACATGGTGAAATTTATATCACCAATAAGAGAAAAAGTAAATGCCATATTAAGCGATGAAAATTATCTGAGAAAGATAATGGAGCAAGGGGCTGATAAAGCCCGTAAAAGTGCGACGGCTACGATCGAACTTACAAGAGAAGCAATAGGATTAAAATATTTTACTCCGTAAAAGGGAGTAAGAAATAATATTCGTTGGCGAATAGAAAAGATTATTTATTTTCAGATTATCGAATTAATTATTAACTCCAAAAACCAGGTTCTCCTTTAGGGGATAGGGGTATGGCAAAATCAAAAACTAAACCTAAGCACATTGCAATAGCCGGTAACATCGGCGTCGGCAAGACTACCCTCACTGAATTGTTAAGCAAGCATTATAAATGGATACCGCAGTTCGAAGATGTAGACCATAATCCATACTTGTATGATTTTTATGAAGACATGCCCAGGTGGAGTTTTAATCTTCAAATTTATTTTTTGAATAGTCGCTTATCCCAGTTGGTCGAGATCCAAAAAGGAAGTGAAACTGTTATACAGGATAGAACGATCTATGAGGATGCACACATCTTTGCTCCCAATCTTCATGAAATGGGATTGATGAGTAAAAGAGATTTTGACAATTATTTCCAGTTTTTCCAGACGCTGAAACAAATGGTGAAACCACCGGACCTGCTTATTTATCTTAAAGCGTCTGTTCCAACTTTAGTAGGGCAAATTCAGAAGAGAGGACGGGAGTACGAAGAAAATATCAGGCTTGATTATTTAAAAAGGTTGAATGAATTTTATAACAAATGGATTGATGCTTATAAAGAAGGCCCCTTGCTTGTAATTGATATTGATAAGAATAAGTTTCCTGAGAATGAAGAGCACCTTGGTGAAATTATCCGTAAAGTGGATAGCCAGATCTACGGTTTATTTTAATGGGATATAAAAATTAACAATTGCTGTTCGGTAAGAGTTCGATTATAAAATATCTTTACAAGCACCTCTTATTGTACTAATATGAACAGATTATTTTTAATAGCAGTTTTATTTATCAGCACAAGTTGTTTTGCCCAAAAATCTTTGAGAGATTCACTTTTTAGCGGAAAACTAAAAGCTGATTCTGCACTAGTGGCCAGTAGTAAAATAGTAAAAGATTCTTCAAATAAAACAGATGTTGATCAGTTAACTAAAACCTCAACGGATACAATTGCTAAACTGAACGACCCTGCCAAAACAGAACTAAGATATTCCGACAATAATAAGACCTGGAAGAAATTTACCGATGAATACACCAAGATCATCACTTTAGAAATGACAACCACAAAAAAGATCAAGAAAGGTGGTTATACGGTAACATTAGAATATGAAATAGGAACCGATGGAGTTGTATCTACAAAAAATATTATCTGCGATCCCAAAAGCGAAGCCCTGATCAGTCTTATTAATGAAAGAATGATGGCGAATGCCCCACAATTGGCGCCTCAAATTGTTAACGGAGTTCCACGTAAGTCAAGTAAAAGACAAATACTTGTTTTTGTCAAAGAGAAGAACTAGAATTTAATAACCAGCCCAGGATCTATTTTGTTGTAATTCGGATTCTATTTTTTTTATCCATTCTTCCTGTTTTATTTTATTGCGGCTATAATCTGTTTCATCATCATACAGTTGCTGAAACTTTTCTTTTTCATCAACCACGGATTTGTAAATGGCGTTCAAATCTTTTTGAAATGTAGTTTTATTGAATTGATATTCGCTAACGGATCTATTCAATTGCCGTGCAAAAATTTCTGCAATATCAAAATGACCTTGTTCGTGTTTGAGGATCCAGTCATTTTTTATCAATCCCCATGATCTATTTTTTTCAAACTGGCAATCGATCTTATACGTTATTTTTCCGTTAGCGACATTATATGAAAAACCAAGATGAGTTGTGGTCATTGCAGCAGTACTTCCCATTTTAACCGGTGCTGCTTTAAAATCTTCCCATGTTAATTTCCTGTTCTCATCCCATTTAATGAAATCTTCTTCTAATGCTGATAAAAGAAGCAAAGGGAAAATAAAGGCTGTTAGGAAAAATGATCGATTCATGGCTAATAATAGCACAAGTTGATAAATTAAATTTAAAGAGAATCTTAAAATTAGAAACCCCGGGCTGGAGACCGGGGTTTAGGCAAGCAACAATTGAGCTTTGTTATATTTTTGGGGCAGCGGCAAGCACTTCTTCAGAAATTTCAGCTGCATATTTTTCAAAATTCTTTATAAACAGTCCGCCGAGACATTTTGCTCTTTCATCATAAGCATTTGTATCGGTCCATGTATTTCTTGGGTTTAAAAGCTTAGTTGGAACATTCGGACAACTCGTAGGCACAGCCACACCAAAGACCTCGTGATCTTCATAAGTCACATTATCAAGTTTGCCTTCCAATGCGGCAGTTATCATTGCACGGGTATGGGATAATTTTATTCTTTTACCAATGCCATAAGACCCGCCGGTCCAGCCGGTATTGATCAACCAAACATTTACTTTATGCTCCTGCATTTTTTGCCCAAGCATCATTGCATATTTTCCGGGATGCAAAGGAAGAAATGGTGCTCCAAAGCAAGCACTAAATGTTGGCTTTGGTTCAGTAATTCCCGTTTCTGTACCGGCTACTTTGGCAGTATATCCACTAATGAACTGGTACATCGCCTGGCCCGGAGAAAGTTTAGATATTGGAGGCAATACACCACATGCGTCACAGGTTAAAAAGAATATATTTTTTGGTAAACCACCAATGGATGGTTCCTGGGCATTACTGATAAAATTTATCGGATAAGAAACCCTTGTATTTTCTGTAACCGAGCCGTCGTCAAAATTTATTTTATTAGTGCCGGGAAAAAATTTTGTGTTTTCCACTAATGCACCATGTCGTATTGCCTGGAAGATCTCGGGTTCTTTTTCTTCTGTGAGATGAATGCATTTAGCATAACAACCGCCTTCAAAGTTGAAAATATTATCAGCTGTCCATGCATGTTCATCATCACCGATCAGCATTCGATTTGGATCTGCGCTTAAAGTTGTTTTACCCGTACCGCTTAATCCAAAGAAAATAGCAGTGTCACCATTTTCTCCCATGTTCGCACTACAATGCATGCTGAGGACATTTTTTTCCTGTGGTAAAATATAATTCAGGATCGTGAAAATCCCTTTTTTCATTTCGCCGGTATAACCAGAGCCAGCGATCAGGATAGTTTTATGTTTAAATGAAACAAGAGAGACGTTGTGTTGTCTTATTCCACATTCTTCAGCATTAAGTTTTAGATCGGGACATGATATTACATTCCATTCAGGTTTAAAGCTCTCAAGTTCAGCTTCAGTCGGTCTTAAAAACATATTGTAGGCAAAAAGATTGCTCCATGGTTTTTCATTTATTACACGAATATTGAGACGATAACGGGGATCAGCGCAAGCATAGCAATCACGTATCCATAATTCAGGGAGTTTTTCCAGGTACTCAATCATTTTTTTATAAACGACATGGTAATATTTCTCATCAACAGGGATGTTAAATTCATTCCAGTTAACCGTGGTTTCAGTGATATCATCCTTTATTATAAACTTATCTTTTGGACTGCGTCCTGTGAACTCACCCGTTTGTATTACCAATGCACCAGTGTCAGATAGAACGCCTTCCCCAATCCTAAGGGTGTCAAGAATCAGATCGCCGGGGCATGTTTGATAATGAACGTTTTCAGAAAATTTTAAAACAGATTTCAAGAGGTTTTGGGTAGGAAAGGGAATAGTCGGAACTGACATAGCCAAGCTTTTTGTTTGTGTTGACGGCAAAGGTAGGGCACAAACCCTATTCAAAACAAACAAGTGTTCGTAGCACACATTATAATACCATGCTCTTTAAAATTGCCTGCTGCTAAAAGTCCTTGATTAATAGTAGTATTGCAAAAGCAGTGACCGAAATTTTTCTTCATGGCGGTTTATCAACTTTTTGGGGAAAAACGAGAGTTAGCCACAAAGCCTTCGGGCTTATCTTTAAAAAATAATTTTTATAATGAAATATCTTCCACTGAACCCAGAGATCTTTATTCAAAACAGGCAAAGGTTTATAAAAGAGATGGCGCCCAATTCGATCGCCATTTTTAATAGTAATGATGAGTTGCCGATGAATGCCGATGCACTTCATAAGTTCAAACAGAATTCTGATCTGTTTTGGTTAACCGGAGTAATACAGGAAGACAGCATGCTGATCCTCTTTCCGGATAACCCCGAAAAAAAATTCCGCGAAGTTCTTGTGTTGGTTCGACCAAATGAATTAAAAGAGAAATGGGATGGTAAAAGATTACGTCAAGATGAAGCGTTGGCTGCCTCAGGAATTGAGAACATTGTTTGGCTCGATAGCATCGAACCTTTATTACAAAAATGGGTTCACTGGAGCGATACTATTTATTTGAATACAAATGAACATGACCGGAAAGCGAATTGGGTGCCGGTAAGGGACTATCGTTATGCTGAGGAAATGAAAAGAAAATATCCTTTGCATAATTATAAACGCAGTGCACAAATTTTAAAAAGACTTCGTGCAATAAAAACTCCGTTAGAAATTGAGGTGCTGCAGAAAGCAATAGATATAACTGATAATACTTTTCGCCGTTTGCTTCAATTTATAAAACCAGGCGTATGGGAATATGAAATAGAAGCTGAAATATTTCACTCTTTTTTGATGCAAAGAGCTACTGGTGCAGCTTATGGAAGTATTATTGCGAGTGGCGATAGAGCAAGAACATTACATTACGTATCCAATAACCAGGAATGCAGGAATGGTGAGATGATATTGATGGATTTTGGAGCTGAATATGGGGGATACAATGCAGATCTTACCAGGACAATTCCGGTAAATGGAAAATTTACGGCAAGACAGAAAAAAATATATAACACTTGTCTTGATCTTCACAATCGTTGCAAAGAATTATTGAAACCCGGTATTTCTATTATGGAGTACCATGAAAAAGCCGGAGATGTAGCAACAGAATTATTTTTGAAAGCTGGCTTATTGAAAAAAACGGATGTAAAAAATGAAGATCCTGATAACAGGGCTTACAGGAAATATCTTTATCATGGTATCTCACATCATCTTGGTGTCGACGTTCACGATCTTGGTACAATGACCGACCCAATAAAACCCGGAATGGTATTTACAGTTGAGCCGGGTATTTATATTGAACAGGAAGGCATGGGTATCAGAATTGAAAACAATGTTTGGATAACAAAGAATGGTAATAAGGACCTGATGAAAAATATTCCGATAACTGTCGAAGAGATTGAGAACTTGATGAAACGATAAGTCGACGGTCCATAGTCAACAGTCCACAGAAAATGGCATTTAAATTTGAAAATTTAAAAATATGGCATCTGTCATTAGAACTCACAGATGAAATAGATTTGCTTGCTCAAAGTTTTCCAAAATATGAAATTTATTCTTTAGCAAGTCAAATTAGGAGAGCTGCGAATTCTGTTTCGTTGAATATTGTAGAGGGATCAACTGGTCTGACAAACGCTGAGTTTAGAAGATTTCTTGTCATTGCAAATCGATCGGCATTGGAAGTCGTTGGTTGCTTATATTTGGCGAAGAGAAGGAGTTATATTCCTGATGAAAAGTTTAGTGAGCTATATTCTAAAATTGAAACATTAGTAAAAATGATCCAGTCATTAATAAACACCTTAAACGACTAGGCTGTGGTCTATCGACTGTGGACTATGGACTCAATATGAAACAAATCCCGAACCTCTTTACTTTAATTAATCTTTTTCTTGGCGCCACTGCCATCATTTTTATTTTGCAAACAGGACAAACTATTGCATTCATAAATACTGAAGGCTATACGATGGTTGACCTGCCCGAAAAAATTACATGGGGAGCACTTCTTATTTTTTGTGCGGCAATTGTTGATTTTCTTGATGGCTTTGTTGCTCGTCTGCTTAAAGCAACTTCACCAATGGGTAAGCAACTCGATTCGCTTTCAGATGTAGTTAGTTTTGGTGTAGCACCGGCATTGATCATTTATCAATTATTACGGATCAGCTATGCTCAAGAAGCAAATGGGTTGGATATTTCTATCGTATTTCTTTTACCGGCACTAATATTTGCATGCGCAGCTGCCTGGCGTCTGGCAAAATTTAATTTAGATGAATCCCAGCAATATTCTTTTAAAGGATTACCTACACCTGCTGCGGGACTTTTGGTTGCCTCATTACCTTTAATTCTACATTTTACATCAACAACGATCAACATTACTGATTACATAATTAATAAGTGGGTGCTTTATTTAATAATTATTCTTCTTTCTTTTTTAATGGTGAGCAATTTACCATTAATGAGTTTTAAGTTTAAAGACTTCGGACTTAAAAATAA
>VBAS01000130.1:0-7025 GCA_005882975.1 Bacteroidota bacterium
AGCGTTAATGTACCGACTCTTCTTACAGGCACTATTTCTTCAGGAATTATTTTAGTAGGATCAAGAAGATCGAATTCAAATTTGTGTTCATCTTCTTCGGGAACGATTTGCAAAGCAAGTTGCCATTGGGGAAAATCACCGTTTTCGATCGCTTCCCAAAGATCACGACGGTGAAAGTCCGGGTCTTTACCGGAAATATTTTGCGCCTCATCCCATGCAACAGAATGGACACCAAGTAAAGGTTTCCAATGAAATTTTACAAAGGATGATCGGCCTTCTGCATTCACCAGTCTGAAAGTGTGTACACCAAAACCTTCCATCATTCGATAACTGCGTGGAATGGCACGGTCACTCATTAACCACATTATCATATGTGCTGATTCAGGTGTGTTGGAAATAAAATCCCAAAACGTATCATGTGCCGAAGCGGCTTGTGGTATTTCATTGTACGGCTCAGGTTTTACCGCATGTATAAGATCAGGAAATTTAATAGCATCTTGTATAAAAAAAACAGGCATATTATTTCCGACAAGATCAAAGTTTCCTTCTTCAGTATAAAATTTTACAGCAAATCCACGAACATCTCTTGCTAAATCAGTTGAACCTCTTGAACCCGCAACAGTAGAAAACCTAACGAATACGGGAGTTTCAGCTGATGTATCGGTTAAAAATTTTGCTTTGGTAAGTTTACTCAGATCTTCGGCTACACGAAACACACCATGTGCTCCGGAGCCACGGGCATGAACCACTCTTTCAGGAATTCGTTCATGATCAAAATGTGTGATCTTTTCACGCAGAATAAAATCCTCAAGCAAACTTGGACCTCTTTCACCTGCTTTTAAACTATTCTGATCATCATTAACTTTCACTCCCTGGTTTGTAGTTAAGAACTGTCCCTGCGAATCTTCAACATGTTGTTCCAGGCTGTCGGTTTTTTTATTTCCTTTCGGCGTTTGTTTATCGGGCATAATATTATTATTTCAAGATGAAAAAAATTATAAGTAATAGGAGCCGAGGTTTATGTTAAGTACTTAATCTTGTTTCTGCAAAATTTCGCTTGCTGCTATATCTGCAAGTAAGGCATCACTGTCTTCTTCTTCAGTAAGCGTTTCATTTAATATTGCGGAAATTTCTTCGTATCCAAGACTATCGGAAAGTTCTATAAGACCCATATACGCGGCCATCTCATAATGTTCTACTTTTTGAGAAGCCATAATGATCCCGAGATCTCTTGCTGGTGTATCCATATCTGTTGTTTCGATCACTCCTTCGCCTTCTTTGGTGAGACCTTCCATTGCATCACATTTGCATGCCTGGGGATCTCTTCCTAAAATTTCAAAAACCTGTTCCAGCCTTTCAACATGTTTTTTTGTTTGATCGAGATGATCAAGGATGGCCTGTTGTAATTTTTTTAGCGAAGTGGCTTTTGCCATCTTAGGTAAAGCTTTTATCAAATGATTCTCCGCCCAATACAAATCTTTAATTCCGTCTGTAAATAACTTTATAAGCCCATCCGAAGGATCAAGTTCCATCACATCCATGTCGGCATCTTTGGTCGGTTTTATTTTGGAGTGATTATCTTTTGCAGGAACCATGCTTTTATTTTCTTTTTTGGGAAAGGCAGTATTAGATTCGGGAGCCGGTCTTTTTTTAGAATTTGATTTTGCCATAAGAAGTGTTTTATAATGATTTTAAGAATGATTACAGAATTACAAAAAACATGCTATGACTTTTAGACTAATAGTAAGAGAGTCTTGTGCAATTAATACCCCAATTTCTTTTGTTTTCTCTTTGGAAGCACAACAATGAACCCCATATTTAATTTGATTCCTTAGTTGCAGATGATTGATGAACATCTTTATGTTTATCAGCCAGCTCTTCAAGCTCGGATCCAGTTTTTTCTTCGATGGCCAGCTGGTCATTGCTTGCTTTATCATGACTTGCGATCAATTCATTTATTTTTATCCTTATGGCAGTGGTTGTTTTGTTTACAGCCCTTTGAATAATAAAAAAACTAAGAAACGAAATAGATAAAATAATGTCACGAACGAGATCCTGAACATGAGTGTAGTTCTTTACGTTTTGTACAACAAAAAAGATCACTAATAAAAGCGCAACAACAAATGTAAATGGATGCCCGTATATTTTTAATGCGATACCCACCATGCTTTCGAACCACTGTTCGATACGTTGGTAAGTTGTTTTTTCTTTCATGGATTAGGGTATAGAAAATTCGTGCCACTACTTTATTGAGATAATTCTTTTTAGAGAGACTTTACAGGTATACCCGTGGAATGAAAATTGCTAATTGCAAGCAGTGCAGCTTATTCAAATTTTTTTACCGCTATATGATAATAATAAAAGGGAATTTGACAGATCGCTGTATGATGATCTGCGAAGCCGGTTAAAAGATCAGTTTGGTGGAGTTACTTTTTATCGTAACGCACCGGCAGAAGGATTATGGAAAGATGAAAGAGGAAAAACAAATTTTGACGAGCTGGTAATAGCTGAAGTAATGATAGCTAACGTGAACGAAGAATGGTGGCAACAATTCAGGCAACGGTTGGAAGAGATATTTGATCAGGAAGAAATTTTGATCAGGTCTATTGCATTTGAGCAATTATAATTCTACTGTTTTTTATTATTCTAATTATTTATTTGGCTTTTTCTTTTGCCATTGCCTCCTCGTAAATTTATTCGCATACCTTTAATACTTTTTTACGGTATATCTCATGAATAAAATTTTGATCATTATTTCCTGGTGCCTGGTGATCGGCTGCAGCTCTGTTCCAAAACTTTCTCACACTAATAAACCGGTTACTGCAGCTGATGATGTATGGAGCACCGGCAATATTGCTGCATTTGAAAAAAAACTGGAAGAGTTGCGGAATCATTATCACATTCCATCAATAGCGATTGGTGTCGTTAATGAAAAAAAACTGGTGGTAAGAGGGGGGTTAGGTTTTGCCGATATAAAAAAACAAATTAAACCGGATGAGAATACAGTTTATCATCTTGCGTCCATCACCAAAACTTTTGGATCCGTTATCCTTATGCAATTAGTGGAACAGGGAAAAATAAGTCTTGATGATCCGATCGACAAATATGGAATTAATTTGGGAGGAAGATGGGGGAGTGATCCCCGTATAAAAGTAAAACACCTGTTAACGCATACTGCAATGGGTAACTGGGGTAATGGATTTAAGCCGGGTTATAAATTCAGATACAATGGTGACTGGTATGGACGGCTGGGTAAAGTAATTGAAAAAGCTTCCGGAGAGAATTTTGGAGAATTAGTAATGAAGAATATCATTAACCCAATGGGAATGATAAATACTGTACCAAGCACAGATGATAGCGTAAATTTTAAATTGACAGGTTATAACAAAGATTCTTTTTTGACAAAAGTGGCGCCGCCATATAACTGGCAGGGAAAACAGATAGCGCCAATACAAATGAAATATAGTTTCGGTCCGGCAGCAGGTATCATGAGCAGCGTAGCTGACCTTGCTAAATATTCCATTGCTATTGATGAAAGAAAGTTTTTAAAACCTGAAACATGGGAAGAGGTTTTCACTCCTTATGTTACACCAAAAGGAAAAAAGATACAATATGGCCTCGGCTGGTTTGTGAAAGATTATAAAGGATTAAAAATTATATGGCATACCGGGTGGTGGTATGGCTATTCAACACTGTTGATAAAGATCCCACAAAAAGATCTCTGTTTTATTATTCTTGCAAACTCACAGGATTTGAGTCGCCCTTTTTATCTGACACATTACCCTATTCCTTTGCCAGATCCATTCAGCAAAAGTTTGAATAAAGATTTATTGGCCTCCGATTTTGCATCACTGTTCATTCAATATTTCGTGGAGTGATTGTGTATTGAGTTTTGCACTATATTTTTATTGCCCACTCATTCAGCATTGGTCTTCCCAATAAAGCGTTGGCTTCATCATCATCTTTAAACTTTTCTTTTTTGGGATCCCATTTTAAAGATCGTTTTACCTGGTACGCAATATTGCCAATGTTACAAACTGTAGCTGTACGATGTCCAATCTCAACATCACATATTGGTTTGGTACGTTTACGCATGCCGTTTAAAAAATCTTTGTAATGGTTCTCACTCTTATATACATGCTTTTGCGTATCAGTAATTGGTTTATCTTTTATTGATGCAGGTGATGTTTCGAGTTTGCCCCTGGCAATGCGTAGTTCGCCTTCAGTTCCTGTAAATAATACCGCATTGTTCCATTCCCATTTTTCATGTGTCATGATGATGCCATTGTTATACTTATAAGTGAGAAATGGATGTTCCGCATCCGGCGCAAAAATTTCTGCAGGTCCGCTATCATCCATGTCCAGTGCCCATTGAGCAATGTCAAACATATGAGCACCCCAATCGGTTACCTGGCCGCCACCGAATTCTTTGTATTTTCTCCAGTTAGGATAAACATCTTGTGTAACCGGAGGTGCCAGTTCAGCATTAAAGTGTTTAAATTCATTTGGACCAAGCCACTTGTTCCAATCCAAACCTTCGGGTACGGGTTGTTCAGGCAGATCATAAACAATTGGGGGAGGACCAACATTTACTTTAATGCTTTTTATGTCACCAATATATCCATTGCGAATAATTTCGACTGCCTGGCGAAACTCCGGCCATGAACGTTGCATACTTCCTGTTTGAAAAACACGTTTGTATTTTCGTGCAGCATTCACCATTGCCCTGCCTTCTTTTACAGTAAGTGCTAATGGTTTTTCACAATAAATATCTTTTCCTGCTTCTGCTGCACGAACGGCTACAGCAGCATGCCAATGGTCAGGAGTTGCGATAACTACTGCATCGATATCTTTCCTTGCAAGCAACTCTCTAAAATCATTATAAACTCCGATGTCATTATTAACGGGTTGTTTATTTTTTTCCTGGTTAGTTTTTATGGTCTTCAGCATCAGTTCGGTTTTATCTTTATACACTTCGCTTATTGCAGCGAGCCGGATCTCATTTGTAGTTAAAAAATAATTGCTGAGAATTTTTCCTTGCTTTCCGCAACCAATAAATCCCAGAGAGATCAAATCACTAGGCGGAATATATTTAGAACCATTATGACTAACACCGCCGAGTACAAAGCGAGGAACAATTATATATCCTGCAAGTGCCGATGCCGATTGCTTTAAAAAATTTCTCCTGCTGCTGTCAACTGCAGGTTTCTTTTTTTTATCAGTCATTGCTTATATTTTATTATTTGTAAATAATTATTTTTTTAACGCCCATTGGATGGCTCCCGCAATATGCTTGAGAAATAAAGGCTCGCTAAAAGCTTCCGGGTGATGACCCCATTCAGTATAAAAGGCCCTGCCTCCATCGTAATTATGATACCAGGCTATCGGGTGATAGTCGGGCATTTTGCCACCTGTATATGTTTTTTCATCTATAGTAATTAATACGGTTACTAATTCTCTTCCAGCCTGCTCAATGTATCAGGCATAAAACTAACTGCAGGATGATCTTTGTTTACCACATTATATAAGGCTACCTGTGGCTTTGGATGGCTCTCAAACCAGTCGCCCACCAAATTGTTATACCATGGCCAGTCATACTCTGTATCTGTAGCAGCATGAATTCCTACAAAACCGCCACCGCCATTTATGTATTTCTGAAAAGCTATTTGCTGCTCATCATTTAAAACATTGCCTGTTGTACTTAGAAATACAACTGTACCATATTGTTTCAGGTTTGCTTCAGTGAACGCCGTTGCATCTTCTGTTGTGTCTACACCCCAATTTTTTTCAGAACCCATTTTTAACAATGCTATTTTACCGGCATCTATCGATTTATGTCGATAGCCTTTGGTAGAACTGAATACCAATATTTTTTGGGGCTGCATTATTTTCTTGCTTGAGGAACATCCCAAAAAAATAACAATAATGAAGAAGGAGATTATTTTAAGTGAATTGCTCATAATATAGATGATGATTGTTAATTGTACTGTCTCTTTGTATTGCTGAAGGTAAGAACTTTTACTTTCCTTTACTCGTCACACAAATCATAGCACGAATAAAAAGAATTTAATTGTTGGATATTTGCATCGTAAGAGGAACTACTAAATTATTATTATGAAAAAGATTGTCTTATTACTTTTAACGCATCTTGCCTGCATTATAATTTTATATGGACAGGATACAACAGTAAACATCAAGCTGCAAAAAGCGATCACTTCTTTGATCGATCAATATTCACAAGCAAGAGAAAAAAGAGACACCGCATTATTAAAAACCATTTTAACACAGGATGTCGATCAGTTGGTTTCTACTGGTGAGTGGAGGATAGGGTTAAATGCCGCAGTAGAAGGTATGATGAAAAGTTCGGCTGCCAGCCCGGGAGTAAGAACACTTCATATTGAAAAGATCCGGTCTATTTCTCCTTCAGCAGCCATTGTAGATTGCAGGTATGAAATACAAAATGCAGATGGTACTGCACGAAAAATGTGGAGCACCTTTATGGTCATTGCAGAAAAGAAAACATGGAAGATCATGGCCATAAGAAATATGCTACCAGCACCAAATAATTAGTCTGCGTATAGAATTACTTTGACTTTGCGTTTCAATGATTTATTAAGACCTTTTTTTCATTTGAATAATACGAGCCTCGGAATCAGATCCATTATTTTTCTTCTTCCAGTTTATCCAATCATCAAGGAAACTTAAAACTGTTTCATCATTTACAGTATTGCGCCAACTATGAAAGGCATGACTGCAAACGCTGCATGCCTCGGTATTATCAAAAAATTGGGTCGCCTTTTTAAGAAAATCGTCGTCAACTTTTTGAGCGCCAATTATTGACTGGATGTCTTCCTGGCTTGCATTAAGCAGCTCGAGTACCTCGACCAATTTCTCCACCAACTTTTTTTCGTTTTGATCTAATGCCATACCCACTGCTAGAAAACAACGTGCCAGAAGATTTTCTTACTGAAAGCCAGCGGAAAATGAGATCAGCCGGTAGACCGGCTGATCGTTATTTAATATCA
>VBAS01000130.1:7038-14886 GCA_005882975.1 Bacteroidota bacterium
AAGGTGTAGGATCCCATTATCATAAGATGCAGTGATCTTGTTCACATCTACAGAATCGTCAAGTGTAAAACTGCGGCTGAATGATTGCATCTTGTATTCTTTTCTTAACCAGCCTTCTTCTGCTTTTTCTTCATTCTCCTCTTTTTGTTCATAGGAAATTGTCAACAGATCATCGGTAACATTTAGTTTAAAATCTTCTTTACGCATGCCTGGAGCTATTAAAGACATTTCATAGCTCTGGTCAGTTTCACGTAGGTTAACAGGAACATTTGCTTGTTGATTACTCCGGCCAAAACCCCAGAGATCATCATTGAAAAAACGGTTCAGATTTTCCTGGAACAAATGGTCTACCCAATTGTCCGCAGTTGTAGATGACATTGCAGAGTTGCCATTGTTTTTTTTAATGATATTTGTTTTCATAAAACCTCCTTGTTTTTTCCTACCAGCTTTCAAACACGATGCCACTGCCATGAAAGTGAAATTTTGACAATCCATTCTTGTAATTTTTGCATACCGACTGATTTTTTTTCATATTCAGTATACTTGAAATAACGATATAAACTTTGTGGCTGCGGCCAGATCTATTTAAGATTCAGTATTAAGAGGGGATTTCTTGAACATAATAGCAAGCGATAGCATGGACAGAGGCGCAGTTATAGCCCATGGATATCCCAGCATTAGTAAAGATTCAGAGTATGTGGGATAGAAATATACTATGGCAATGAGTGGTGTGACCAGTGCATTTGCTTTGAAGGAAAATCCAACCCATTTTTGAAACCCGGTTTTTTTTAAAGCTGGAATTGCTGATAGAGTTGCTAAGCCCATAAATATATAACCCAGGGCATCAAAATTCCAAAACAGTGAATGTGGTGTCTGTTCGAGAATTTTTACATTAGCTATCGTTCCATTTAGTTTGGCAGGGATCACTGTTGCTAACTGGACAACATAATTTGCTGTAACAAATACGCCGTAAAAGATTGCAAATATTAAAGCAGCATGACTCCAAAATTTCTTTTCTACGGGAGTGATATAAAAAAAGGCGAGCATTTCCACGATAAAAGGAATTACAATGCAAAGTGAGGTTCCATAGATCAGTATTTCATCCATTGGGAAATACAGGACATGTGTAACTTGTAGTATTTGTGCAATGCAATAGCCAAGCGTAAATGTGAAGGCGACTACTCCAGATAAAAAGCCCACTTTTTTTATTCCTTGCATAAAAGCAAGGAAGACAATTTCAGTGAAAAGAATGATAATTTCTATTAGCTGGCCAAATGACTTTAATCACGGATGAATTTAGATTAGGCAATACTGAAATATAAACCTCACTCAATAATTTTCGTCTGGTTACTGCATTTCTTTCATCAGTTCTTTGAGATACTTGATATGCCCGCCAAATTTTCTATCACTAACTATCCTGCTAAGAAAATATTGCAATATTAAGAATGCGGCATAAGCGCCAAACCTGATAAAAGGAGATAATGAATGCCACTTGTCCAACATGCGGTAGTGTTGAAAATAAGGGACGACTTCTACCAATATAATAAAGAAAAGGAGTATTATCCGTAAACCGATCAGTTTCCATTTCAATCTTGTTTCCAGGAGATCGATCTGCTGTTGAAGATTTGACCTGACCGATACATCCATGATTTCCATTTTTTCTACTATTCGATAATTAACCGAAGCGAAGACTATCATGCCCACACAAAATGCGACATAGCTCCAGAACAAAACATTTGTATAGATCTTGCTGATATCGTCAATTGTAGTAATTAAAAGAAATAAAGGAAGGAGGGCCATTACAACAATTTGTTTTCTGAATTCTCTTTTCAATGCGGCTATGGGTCCATAGCTTTTATGTTTCATGATGTCCATGATGTCAGTGTTTTTATTTTTCTTAATAGTTGTTTCTTTCCACGTTTGTTTAAGGTCATCAAGTTCCATGATCAATTATTTTTAGCTAATTGACGTAATTTATCTTTGATGCGATTCATTTTTACTCTCAGGTTACCCTGGCTTATGCCAAGGATCTCTTCCATCTCTTCATATGTTCTTTCTTCCATGTATAGCATTACAATGGCTTTTTCTACCTGGTTCAATTGCTCAATGGCTTTATACAGTTGTCCCAATTGTTCCTCTCGTTTTTGATTTTCTTCAGTAATCCCGTCAGGCAACTCAGCCAGCTCTCTTGATTCTATAAAATTTTTTTTCTTTCTTAACCCGGTGATCGCCGTATTCAATGCTACTCTATACAGCCAGGTGCTGAATTTTGATTCACCTCTGAATTTTGGATAAGCTTTCCAAAGCTGGATCACAATTTCCTGGAACAGGTCTTCTCTATCGGCAGTTGTATAAGCATACATGCGGCAGACCTTATGGATCAGGAGCTCATTTATTTTTATATGTGCTTCGAACTGCTTTTCCGCTTCCTGTTTTTGCAACTCCGGTAGAATTTATAATAGTAGTCGCAAGTTGGCAAGATTTGTTACAATAGAAGTAAATTATTTGTAGAATGTTTGCACTTCAAATTCAATAAAGGCATGGCATTAATTTAGATAATGGATGTGAATGCGTTGGATATGTATTTTTTTATTGACAGCACTAAAAACCAATCTTCGACAGCCGGTCGATCAAATGCAAGAGGGCTTTGCCGGTGTCAATGCTTCTGATAAATACAGTGGTCCGTCATTATTTGGAAAAATATTTTTTGGATCCAATTACAGAACAGAATGGGCCACTGTAGTAAAGATGCCCATATTTGATATCAGCAAAACAAACTTTCAAATTGCGGAGTTGGGTGGCGGACAGCAAACCACAAGTTTGCAATTAATTGATGATAAGAATAGGGAATGGGTACTGAGGTCGGTTGATAAGAATGTAAAGTCGGGCAATGGAATCCCCAACAACAAGATCATAAGATATATCGTGCAGGAACATGTCTCGGCATCTTATCCGTATGCAGGATTATCAGTTCCTGATTTTGCACATGCGGTAGGAGTGCCAGCAGGTGAGCAGTATTTATATTTTGTACCCGACAACAGTTCGTTTGGAGAATATCGTACAGCAATGGCGAACAAAGTTTTCATGCTTGTAAACAGGCAACCGGTAGAAGAAAAAGGGATCACTACCGATGAAATGCTGGAGAAGTTGCGGACTGGTAAACAATATTCGGTTGATGCAAAAGAATATTTAAAAGCCCGGCTTATCGACTGGTTAGTGGCTGATTGGGACCGCCATGCTGAACAATGGAGATGGATAGAAAGAAAAACAGTGTCTGGGATTGTGTTTTATGTTGTGCCGCAAGATCGTGACCAGGCGTTTTACAGATCGGATGGGTTGCTTGTAAAATTGGTTGGATTATTTTTTATGCCGCATCTTGATAGATTTAATAAGAATGCAAGAGGTATAAAAGGATTAAGTAAGAAGAGTTGGAAATTAGATAAACAATTACTTAGTCCATTAAGTAAGACAGACTGGGAAACAGTCATTCGGGAATTTCAGAACAAGGTATCCGACAGCGTAATTATATCAGCGGTCAAAAAACAACCACCTGAAATATTTGCTATACGTGGAAATAAATTGATCGAAAAATTGAAATCGAGACGCGACGGATTGCTAAAACAGGCAATGAAGTATTATTCATTTCTTACACAATAGCCTGGCCCATCAATATTTTATCCAACTAAATTGATATTCTACCGGTGCTTTTAAACCACGTTCAGAAATTTTTTTGAAACGATCGGGGAGGGTCATTAAATAATCACGGGCTTTATTGGCAGCGCCGGTAAGGCTGCCAATGTTTGCAATATCCCATTCCTGTATCAATGATTCTAAGATATGCGCATAGTCACGACTTGTATACACACCGAGCCGCTGCGCCGCATCGCTGAAATGAGAAAATGTTTTTCCAATTGATTCGCCGGCCTGGCGAAGAAAATGTGCCGGCATAGCAATGCGTTTGCGCATCATGTCTTCAAAAGCCAACATCATTTCACTGGCATCGATCTCAAATATTTTTGCTACAAAACTTTTATAAGCTTTTGCATGTCGTGCTTCATCGGCAGCGATCACACCGCAAATTTGCGAGAGCTGGTTGCTGCCATGTTTTTTTGCCAGCGTTGCTGTGCGCCGGTGAGAAATATTAGTAGCCAGTTCCTGGAAAGAAGTATAAACAAAATTTTTATAAGGATCTCTTGCAGCACCGTTATCCATACCATCGGCAATTAAATATTGTGTGCTTATTTCCATCTGCCGCATATTGACACGACCAGAGAGATAAAGAAATTTATTCAGCAGGTCACCATGCCTGTTTTCTTCCGCAGTCCACATTCTGATCCATTTACTCCATCCCTGTGGTTCTTCTTTTGTGATGCCCTCTACATCCAGCAACCAGCTTTCATAAGTGGGCAAAGCTTCTTCGGTAATGGTGTCACCGACAAGAACGGCCATATAATCATAAGGAAGCTCTTTGCATTCTGCACGCAGTTCTTTTATTTCTTTGATAAAATTTTCACTGCTACTGTCAGGTAAAAAATCCGCTGGCTGCCAGTTATCATCGATCTTTTTCAAAAATTCTTCAATTATGCTTTCAATTTTTTGAGCGAGAAAATGCATTGCTTCAATGCGGGACGGTTTCAATTTTATTTCGTACATGGTAAAGAATCATGACAGTGTTAGCTGTCTTCATTTTTTGCGGAATATTGATATAATATCATTTCAATGTATCAGGGGTTTTTAATTGTATATAGTGACGACACTCTGTAAACCCATAAGTGCAAAAAAATGACAGCATAAAATTAAGTATACTTAAAAGTGGAGTTGTTATAGGATTTTTTAGAAAGTTTATATAATTCACAGGTTTTTGGGCTGATGCATTGAAGAGTGCAATCCCTGGACATTGAACCTTACGTACAGCCTGGGTATTTTTTTTCGAGGATCTTATGTACAATATGTTTTGATAAATTCCAAAGTCCAATTAGCAATAGAACCATTGAAAACGATGGAAGATGTTCACGTAAATTAAGATTGCTGATTACAAAAAAGATCAACCCGATAATAATAATTGATTTTGCAAATAGTTTTTGGCCATCTGCCCAGACAGTTTCATTTTTCATTGTCCATTTGGTGATTGCACCATAAAAAGGGTTACCAAACTTTGGAGGAAATATAAAGGTGCATATCCCGACTATCATTAGTAATATACCGATCAGGGTGTAACAATTTTGTTGAAAGTATGTCATATAAGATCTTTAATGAATGGTCAATTGCCCTTCTAGTAAGCAGTACTAACAGGAAGAGGAGCAATTTGATTAAGCCAATTGAGAACAGATATCTCACTTTTAGCATCAACCGGCAATTGATTCATGAGCCTGTCTTCAATTTTGAGCCCCATATTTATTGTAAATCCTTCTATCAACGAAGCATAAAGATTAAGCACAAACAATAGTTGATTACCATTGTACCGGTTAAAAAGACGACGGCTGGCTTCGCCTGTAAAAGTTGCTTCATTTATCCAGCTATACTTATAGGCACTGAGATGTTCTTTTAAGAATTGCATTTTTTCAAGGTAAGCTTTAATTGCAGTACTATGCCGGAATAGTTTTCTATGTTACTGAAATTAACTTTTTCGAATGTAGTCAGGATTGGATGGTTTTTCATTAAGCTGAAAAAGCTCACTGAATTCTTCTTCCAATGAATATAAAAGTCGCGGCAACCGCTCAACAGTTATTTTCCAGTCACCAGCTTTGTTATAATGCATCCTGTATTTTACATCCACATTATCCAGGTTAACTGAAATATGATACCACGGGTCAAAACTTGTAGCAAGTACTCTTGTAAATTCAAATTGACGGCCCCTGAATGTTTTAATAAAAAAGTCTTTCATAATAAATGGTTTAATTGAATTGATCACAGAACAACCGGTAAAGCTAGACTAATAAAACGGTTAACGCAGAAATATAAAAACCAACTCAATTACTCAACCCGTGATCAACAGATATTATTTCGGAAGTAAAAACCCACCCTTGATCCAATCATTGATCTCAGTTCCTCCAACCAGATCGACAAGGATCTTTGTTTTGGATGCGATAGGTACCTTGTACTGGTTATCATCACTATAACTGCGTTTTAGAAGTATGACATGAGGAACACCCGGGATCTTAGTTGGATTCAAGTATTCATAAGCCAGCTCATTCTGGTAAAAAGAACCGATTGCTATTTCATTCCAGGTGCTGTCATATTTATTAATAAAGATCATTCCTTCTTTCAGATCCTTATCCATACATACCATCACTTTTTTAATTCCGGGATATTTATTTTCAATACTCTTACTCATCGTATTGATGTTCTTAATATTCTCAGGAAGATTACAATAATAGCAGTCAGTGGCGCCGAAATACAAGACAACATACTGTTCTTTTTCAGCCCACTTTTCTTTTTTTGCAAATGAAAGAATAGTCAGAAGCATAAATAAAGAAACAGATAAAAATAAAAACACTTTTCTCATAAGTTTAAATTCAACTACAACAATGAGAATACTATTGATACCAGGTGGATTGATATTATTGATTTTTATAAAGCCGGATCTTCCAATTAGCTGCTTTATTTAAGTCAAGTCCAAAGGTGTTACCGTCGGAAAGTGTACCAAACAATCTGCATGGAAATTCACTCACTTCATATGATGCACTATTTTTAAATGACCCATTGACCCTTGATTGTATTTTTAATGTACTTGCCGAAGTTGAGATCAGGTTTAGGAGTGCAAGAGTACTGCCGGAAGCACCGGCAGTTCCCGATGTTGTGGTAATTTCAATCGTCACCGTTTTTCCACTTACTTTAGAGGAGGTGATCTCGATATTATCAAAAGATTCGGTTGTGCTGAAGGAATAAGGTGCAAATTTATTGCCTTTAAACAGGTCTCCGCTCCAATAGCCTTTAACAATACTATCATCCATGTTTCTTCGCAGGTAATGCATTTCCCCTTTCCCTTCTTTTAATCCATCCTGGAAAGGACCATCATAATAAACGGAATCATTATAATAATAAAGCCCATCACCATCTGGTTTACCATCTTTGAATGAGCCTTTATAATAATGAACCCCTTTTGCTTCTCCTTTCCCGTTAGCAAAACCATTTTTACATGCACCGGAATAAGTGCCAATAAGATCGGTCCATGTGACCTTACATGCAGGCTCTTGCTGGGAATAAACAGAACAATTTAAAATAAGACTAAGAAGCGCAAAAAGATTGACAGCCTTCATATCACGTTTTTATTGTTAGGTTAAAACTTATAAGTAAGGTATAAAATCAAATTTACAAATTACATTTTAATCATAAATTGGCAATAAGCCTGGGTTACAAACTCAGAATAACAATTGAAGATTTTTATTTTATTGAATGCCGCAGGCAACAGAGTTTACCTTCATCTATCTTTCCATTGGGGGACAAATTGCGAGGGTGACGCATTCCCTGAAAAGACAATTAGATACGGCCAATAAATTGATCAACACTGATCAGGAAAGAATATCATTTAAAATAAGATCTTTTCAGGCACTTACAGTATTGTGTTAACTTTTGTGATCAAAAATTAATTTCTTAGTAGGATCAACCAGCAACCAGAGTAAAGACCCGATAAGTAACAAACCAGAGATAACAAAAAGAGGGGCATTAAAGCTACCAGTTGAATCAACGATCTTACCAAATACGATCGCCAGGAAGAAAGCTCCAATTTGCCCAACACAATTCATTAACCCAGATACAGCTCCTGCATGATTGCCACCTACATCAATACAAACACCAAAAGCTGAAACGCCAAAGGTGAGTACACAACCAAATCCCATAAGGAAACAC
>VBAS01000131.1:0-7784 GCA_005882975.1 Bacteroidota bacterium
GTGCTTTTTGCTGGTAGACAAGGAAAAATGGTTTGTCCTTATCCCTTTTATCCAGCCAGCTGATAGCAAAATCAGTTGTGATATTAGTTACATAGCCTTCTACTTTTTTACGAACACCATTCTCGATAAAATCAGGATTATAATATTCTCCCTGACCGGGTACAACATTCCAGTAATCAAATCCCACGGGATCAGAGATCAAATGCCATTTACCAATAACGGCTGTCTGGTAACCGTCATTGTGTAATATAGTAGCAACAGTTTGCTGTTTGTTATCGAATGTGCTGTGATTATCTATGAAGCCATTAATATGACTGTACTTACCGGTAAGCATTACTGCACGGCTTGGACCGCAAATGGAGTTGGTAACAAAAGCACGGTTGAATAACATTCCTTTTTCAGCGAGCTTATCAATATGCGGCGTGTTGTTCAATCCATAACCATAAGCGCTGATGGCCTGGTAGGCATGATCATCACTCATTATATAAATAATATTCATCCGCTTGCCGGGCTGTTGAGCAACCGAATATTTTGAAGGCAAACAAATACTAGCTATAAGTATAAAAAAAATAAACTTCTTATGCATTTTCATCACATTTAAATTATTTATAGACTGCCCGGATATATTAACTATTATTTCTGTGTCCTCTGTATTGTATTTAACTCTGTGTCCTCTGTGTTTAATTTTTTAACACAGAGGACACAAAGAATTCACAAAGGACACAGAGTGGATGCGGATAGTCATTTTGTTTATTGGTTTTTAATATTTCTTATTGTCGTTTTAATAATTACTATTTCAGCACTTTTGCAGCGGGTCTTACTTCGGTGCCTGTTTGTTTGGTCAGATCATCACCTAATTCTTTTCTGTATCCATCTGCAATAGTCATCAGCTGCTGAACAATTTCCGGATGATATTCTTTTACGTCCAGTGTTTCTCCGGGATCAGTTCTCACATCATACAGCGCCAATCTTACACTATCGGTTGCATATTTACCGGGCCATCCTCCATAACCGATCGCAGATGCTTTTTTATACGTTTGAGAAATACAGGGGAAAGTTAATATCCATTGCCCTTTACGAATGCACTTCAAACTATTTCTGTCGTAGTAAATAGCGATCTCATCGCGGGGGTTTGCATTTTTTTCCTGTTTTAATAATGAAAGGATATTCACTCCATCAATTTTCTTCACAGGCATTTTTGCATTACATATTGAAACAAGTGTCGGAAGCAGATCCATATTAGCCGCCATATTATTACAAACAGAACCAGCCTTGATCTGCCCGGGCCAGCTAATGATACAGGGAACTCTTACACCACCTTCCCATGCAGTTCCTTTTCCTTCGCGAAAACCACCTGTATTTCCAGCATGATCTCCATAAGTGAGCCAGGGACCATTATCGCTGGTAAAAATTACAATTGTATTTTTTGTAAGACCATTTGCTTCGAGTGTTTTCATGATCTCACCGACTGACCAGTCGATCTCTTCCATTACATCACCATATAATCCTGCGCCACTTTTATTTTTGAATTTATCCGAAACAGCTAAAGGAACATGCGGCATGTTATGCGCCAGGTATAAAAAGAAAGGATTGTTTTTATTTTTTTTAATAAAATTTACTGCTCTCTCCGTATACATGGTAGTAAGCTGTGCAGCATCATCTAATGTTGTGATCGCTTTTGTTCTTTCATTTCCTTCGATCAGTTTTAATACCGGCCATTTCCCTCTTTGTGTTGTCGTATCAAGCGGCTTGCCATCATAATTCACCGGCCAGTAATCATGCGAGAATGGTAACCCAAGATATTCATCGAAGCCGTAGTTCAATGGCAGGTAAGGAACTTTTTGTCCCAAATGCCATTTGCCCACCATGCTTGTTTTGTAACCACTTGCTTTTAATAATTTAGCAATGGTCTCTTCTTCGGGATTCAAAGCAATTTCGGCAAAGGGGCTTAATGCTCCGCTGATACCAATACGGTTCGGATAACAACCCGTTAAAAAAGATGAACGTGATGCACTGCACACTGCCTGCGACACATAAAAATTAGTGAACCGCATTCCTTCATTCGCTAGCTTGTTGATGCTGGGAGTATGATAGGGGAATCCGCCATAACATTCCAGATCGCCATAACCCATATCATCCATTAAGATCAGGATGACGTTTGGAGTGTTTGCTTTTTCCTGTTTCGGTTCCAGTTGTTTAAAACCAGAGAGACCAACAACGACTATTGCAAAACTCAGGAACCGAACCAATATTTTATTTCTTTTCATATGCAAGATTTAAGATCGGTTAACTGAATAATAATAACTCTTGTAGATTCAGCCGATCCATTCAGAACCACCTATAAGAAAGGTAACTATTATCGGGCTGTTTCATTATTTTTTTGATATATAAAAAACTGCCTTTAAGCTGGTAAAAATAATTTAGGGGGACAGGGTCTTCAATAGACAATACGATGCTTTTAATGGTTTTTTCAATTATTTATTTGAACGGTCTTAGAAATTGATCCGATCTCTTCCGAAGGTTTTTTAGATATATTTATACCCCGAAAGAAGTTATTTTAAAACATTCCTGGCTGTTAAACTTATCTGAACTCATGGCTGCTATGCAACGTAAAGATGGATTTGCAGGTGAAAAGCAGATCACTGTTCCCGGGTATATCCTGGAAAAGTTTACCGGGAATATGCCTTTCAACAGTTCGCTCTATATAACTCATATTGGTTTTTATCCCAAAGCACAGTTTCATTTCAGGGAAAGAGAAAAAGGTTGCGATGATTTTATACTGATCTATTGCCTGGAAGGTAAAGGCCATTATTCCACTTCCATTGGAAATTTTGAATTAACTGCCAACCAGTTTTGTATTTTACCACCAAATCAATTTCACAACTACCAGGCAGATCTGAATGATCCATGGACCATTTACTGGGTTCATTTCAGCAGCAGTAAGTTGAAAGAGTTCGAACAGGAATACGAACTTGAAAGATTTATAAAGCCAACTAACTTTTTATTTAGTCAAAAGGTACTGGATACATGGAGTGAAATGTATATTTCTCTTGCACAGGAAGGATATCCAAAGGAATCAGTCTGCTATGCAAATTTTTGCCTCTACCATTTTATTTCTTTTTTTATTTTTCCCGGCAACAGGCAAAAATTACTAAAGGAAACACAAACAGAAGATCCGCTGGCAAGATCGATCGCTTTTATGAAAGCCAATATTCATAAACAACTTTCCGTGGAAGAGATTGCGAAGGAATTTCATTACTCACCCTCCCATTATACAGCTTTATTTAAAAAGAAAACAGGATTGTCACCGATAGATTATTTTATCCGGATGAAGATCTATTATGCCTGTCAACTGTTAACGCAACGGGAACTGATCATAAAAGAAATTGCAGACAAGATCGGGTATGATGATCCATATTATTTTTCCCGCATCTTTAAAAAAGTAACCGGTAAATCACCGGCACAATACAAGAGTACTGCTTAATTATTTGGTAGTGTCTCATCCGATAGCTATCGGATTTGAATCAGGCTGCTATGAAATGCTTTTTGAACCACATAGAAACAGTAGAAACATAGGGTTTCACATAGACTATGTTTCATTCTAATGTGTCCTATATGCCTATGTGGTTCAATTTTTTCAAACCGAGACACCACTAATTATTTCTTCAACAGAAAGCAAACGTTGAAAGTATTGTTCTCAAATAACGGATGATCTGAATTTCCTTTGGTTGGTTCACCGATCGATGCTGCAGCAAATAAAGCAAGTGGCCGTCCGTTTTTATCAGTAACTACAAAGGGACGTTCAAGATGTGCCAATTCCATTTTCTTACCATTCTTCATTTTTATTTCCCTGAGCGAGATCAAAGGGTGTGCAGCAGGCTGCCAGTTCAATCCATCAACAGAAGTAATTAATGCCAATGCACCGAATTGCGGAGCTAACTTTTTACTGTTGGAATAATATTTAACCGCAGCGTAAAACCGTTTTCTTTTTTTATCATACCACATGCATGGATCTTCACAGGCCATCTCAGCAGAAGTAAATACTTCACCAAGCATCTTGAACGGGCCATCCGGTTTATCACTCTTCGCCATCCAGAAAGTCATATTGCCAACGTTGGGTTTACGGGATTTATACATCATGTAGTATTTCCCGTCGGGTCCCTCTGTTACCGTAGGATTGGTAGCAACTTCAAATGTGTTGATATTATCAGGAACCATCAAAGGCGCAGAAGACTTTTCATATTTACCGTTCACGAGGTCAGCAATGGTTTTTGCTTTTATCACACCGATCTTTTGCGTGCAATTATATTGCAACCAGTGTTTCCAATCCTTAGTCATTTTTGATTCATCTTTAAACTGAAGTGATGGATCAAATGAATTGCTGATATAATAGAGATAATAGTACTTGCCGAATTTCCTGATCTGGGGATTATGCATAGTAAACCTGTCCCAATGACCAGGATCGCCATCGCCTTTTAAAACTATTGATACATATTTATAAGGACCATTGAGTTTATCAGAAACTGCATGAGCAATTTCGGAATACTTGCACCAGCCTTTGAATCCATTGAAAATATAATTCATGGAATCATCATCCAATGTTCTTTTACCGTGCGGCCAACGGGAATAAAACATATGATATTTGCCATCTTCTCCTTTAATAACACTGCTGCACCAGGTATAATAATCAGGTGAAAAAAATATCCCGGAGGAGTCAACATCCTTCATCATCTCCTGGAAATTCAAATTATCCTGCGCATGACTCGTGAAGGGAACACAGATCATTACAAGAAGACCGGATAACCATGAAAGAAAAAAGGTTCTCATCAGTTTATGCAAATAATTGTACAGTTAAAATTAAAGACACCATCATAACAACGTATAATAAAAAGAGACGGCAGAAGCCGTCCCTTTGTTTCATCTTAGTCTACGGAAATTAATATTTTAATCAACCTGATTCTTTTCAATTTCTAAGCAAAACTAACATTATGTCATTCCGGGATCGGAGAGATTGTACGAATTGCCCAAAGCAGGGGACAAAAATCCTGCATTCATAAATAAATCATAAAAGCAACAAACGACACAAATAAATAAGGGGAAGATCTGCAAACTTCCCCTTTGAAAAAACAACTGCTTATGAAAAAAAATTGAGACCCTAAATTCGTAAATGAGATTACACTGTACAATAGAATTTCTTATGGAAATAATGGATTATCGTCTTATAATTTTTAAAGAGGCCTTATCCATATTGCTTGTCCACCAGAAGCGATCAATTTTGTATCCAGTACTGTTGAAACATTAACATTTATTCTTTTGATAGAAACCTTAGTGCGAACTTTTGAATCGGGATCATCATAATAAATACTTGCTTCGTATTTTTTTCCCGGCCTTAAAAAGTTCAATGGAATTTTCAACTCCCTTTTTTCAGTATTGGTAACTGTACCAACAAACCAGTCATCGCCTTTGCGCCGCGCAATCGTGATATGTTTTCCTATTTCACCATCCACCACTTTCGTATCATCCCAAACAGTAGATACTTTATCAAAGAATTCCAACTCAGGCTCATCTTGTGAATCTTCGGGTTTGTCATACCAATACAAAAACTGCAGTGGACTATAAAATACAACTGACAGTGCAAGCTGATGGCCCGAAGTTGTTTTCATTACCCTTGCATTTTGTGTTTCTTTCAATCGTGGTTTTAATTCAGGGCGATGATAATAGCATATCGTATGATCGGCTGCGCCGGCAATAAAACGTGTAAAAGGAAGAATGGTACTATTTGTTGCTTCGGGCATTTCTTCATTACCGCGTACACCTTCCTGCGTTAATAAATTAGGCCAGGTCCTGCTGAATCCAGTTGGCCTGTATTCATCATGAATATCGACCATCAAATTATATTTCGCACATTTCTTCACTGCATCATGTAACCAGGTTGTCCATTTGTGCGAACCAACTTCTACAAAACCAAACTTAATTCCTTTAACACCCCATTTCTGAAATAAAGGAAGAATTTCATCTAGCTGCTTATACAATGCCCGTTGATTGACATAAAGAAATACACCAATACCTTTTTTATTTGCATACTTGATTACTTCCTGCAAATTCAGATCACTATGTGCATTGCGGCGGGGATCTACATTTACTTTGGTCGCGTCAGAAGAAGCTACATATTCATATCCATACCAGCCGGCATCAAAATGTATATATTGTAAATGACGTTTTACAGCAAAATCAATTAATTCCTTTGAGCCCTTCATTGAAAGACTCATTTCACGGATTACTTTCCCAGGTTTGATCCACGAAGTATTTTTGATCTCGCATGGCGGATTCAGATTTAACAAGAGATCATTATTTGCCAGCAAATCTCCCGGATGTTCCGCTACCATTACTACTCTCCATGGAGTTGAGAATGGTGTAAAGAAATCTACACGATCATAGATAGAACAACTAATCGTATTAGGTTTATTTGGATCGAGTGAAAATTTTGTACGGGAATAGTTTACCATTTCAGCTTCAGCAAGACAAGCATATCTACCACCGGGAAGTTGTAACACAAGGGGCCTTTCACTTTCATCGGGCCAGTTACTCATTGGCAAGAACCTGTATTCACCCTGTGCCCTGTTTGTAAACCATGCCATTGTTCCTTCGGGCACTGTAAAATTTGTCAACTCTTTTTGAATATCGATATCCTTTCCTCCTTTAGGGTCTTCAGGAAAAAAATATCGAAATGCAATGCCTTCGTTATAAGCTCTTACTTGTATTTGCAGTTTTAAATTTTCATCGTTGTTACGTAGTAACGTAATTGTCATTCCCTGGTAATGATCCCGAACCTGGCTTCTTTCCCCATATACCGGTTTCCAAATTGTATCCTGCTTTGAAACAGAAATATCACTCAATACAAAACCTCGTTCCCAACCATTTAATCCTAGTGAAGAAGAAAGTATAACAGCTTTTTGATCATAAGAAATAGAATATACAGGCGCCCCGTCATTCGATAAGCTGAATGAAAACTCAAGCTTTCCATCAGAAGAGTTAAGTGTTTTTGATTGCTGAGCTAAAAGCATTGGTGCAGTTACAATCAAATAAAAAAAGAATGATAAAATTTTTGATGCTCTCATTGTTTCACTAATTACGAGTTTTTATTTGCCAAGCATTCTGTCCAAAAAATCAAATGCAGTCGGATTGTATTTTATACGATCCATTAATTGCACTTCACAGATCCTGAATGAACCTTTGCCATATTTTAATTCACCAGCTGCCATTACTGTGCCTTTGTCCCCTAACCAATTTGAATTACCACTTGATAAAATTGCTTTCCAACCGGGAGCACTTACTGTATAACTAAGTATTGGTGATATATACCCGCCTTTTGAATTAAACCAAAGATTAAAATCAAATGGTTGATTATTCTTTACTATGGTATGACCAGTTGCAGGTGAAACAAAATAATAATCGCCCATGCTGTTTTTTTCTATGGAAACGGATGTATTGGCGATTGAATATTCTTGTGCGGGAAGTTCCATGAAGACAACAGTTTTACCAGCATTGGCCCATTCGTTTATTTGTGTTTCAGCTTTTTTGTATCCTCCAAAATCATCGATCAGTATGGCATCGGCTGCCTGGCCCGTAGATGCAATACTATAACCTGCCTGTAGCACTAATGTGGATGCTACTCCCTTTGCATTACCTACAATATAAATCTTTTTCTTTGAGGGAGATCTCCCAGGAAATACTTCAAATGCAAAATCATTTTGATAAACACTTTCATTTTTTTCATTTACTAA
>VBAS01000131.1:7857-10576 GCA_005882975.1 Bacteroidota bacterium
TCAGAAAGCCCTGGAACTGTGAACTATTTACAGGAATATTTGCTGGTATTTGGTTAGCCATCACCACCTTTCCCTCTTTTTCAATTTGATATTTTAATTGATAGCCTGCAGGTGCAGTATTCAGATCGTTGCAGATCCATGCTTCAAATGCAGTTTCTTCGCCGGCAAAAAATTTATTGCGATCGCTACGTAATGAGATCATCAAAGGTTCTAATGCATTGCGATAAGTAAAGAAAGCTTTCTTTGGTTGACGATCAACATCCATGATCGCTTTCATCCATCCTGCCGGCCATGCATCAATAAATAAATGAACAGCAAACGATGTCATACGTGGATCACGGCGAAAAGATTCGGCAACAAATTTCATGGCCCATGCCTGGTAATCCTGGCTGGCATCGATCCAATCATTTAAATTATGTTGTGGATTATACCACATATAATGAAAGCGATGAGTTTGTGACATAGCAATACGATTCGCATTCCACGTTGCCTCTTCCTCTTTTGTTTTGGGCAACCATGAAGCGGGATAATATTTCTCCATCACATTCCGTGGATCAAGACCTTCAGCGCCAAATTCACCACATCCATACATCCATCCTCGTTTTACCGGCTGCCAATATCCTTTGTACATTTTTCCTAAACCCAAACCATGACCGTTATACCATGTGTTGTAGCAATGATTATCTGGTAAGCCTGGAGAAGGCGGATCATAATCGCCATCACCGGCTTTGATCACACGATCAGGATTATTGAGCAATACTGCCTGGTCCAATGCTGTAAACAAACGATAATACTCATCAGCAGTATTCAGGCTTCGCTGCGGATTTCCTTCTGCATTAGGGAAACGTTCATTTATATATGTTACTAATATCGTAGAAGGATGTTTGCGAACTAATCGTTCCATTTCTTCCACTTGTTTTATAGCCTCAGCAAATTGATTGCGACGAATACTTCCAAATAAAGGAAGATCCGTTTGATTTAATAAACCCAGTTTATCACAATAATCATATACTTCTGGTTGTACTGGACGTTGAGTAAAACGTAAATAATTAATGTTACATAATTTGGCCAATAACAAATCTTCGGTTAACTGGTTCCAGTTACTATGTAATACTGATTGCTGTTCAAAGCCCATACTATTGGCGCCACGCAAGCGGATCATTTTTCCATTGAGATACATTTTTCCTTTTGGCGTATTCACTGTATCCATTGTAAAACTGCGCATACCAAATTGCTGAAAGCGGGTATCGAGAAGATTACCTTTTGTATCATACAGTTTTACCTGGAGTTGGTAAAGCCAGGGGTTGTCAGTTTCCCATAGCTTGAAATTTTTCATCTTAACAGGCACACGCAGATAATTTGGACCATAACCCATTTTCAATTTCGATTGTTCCCAATCTTTCGGTTTTGCAAGATCACCTACGCCGGGTATATAAGTAGTAGAAGGAATGTACTCCATGTTCTCTACTACCGTTTCAGAAAAATTTTGACCATACACGGAAATTCGCAATATGACATCAGCAGGGTATTGTTCGAAGTTGTTTACTTCGATCCACGCTTCTGCTTGTGATGATTCAACTTGTGGACGCACAAAAATATCGTTGATGTGCAAGGATGCCCTCGATTCAATATAACAATCCTGGTATATACCCATTCCTCCGGGACAAGTATGCCATCCATACTCTGGATCATCATATCCAAGGCCACTCATCGAATAGATCTTGTCACCAATGACATGATTTCCTTTATCATCTTTACCACCAGTTGTGGTAAAATCATTTTCCACTTTTATGAGTAAAGTATTTTTTCCAGGATGAGTAATTTTTGAAATCTCAAATTCGAAAGGTGCAAAAAAACCTTCATGCGAACCACAAAGACTGCCATTTACAAATACCGATGCTTTGTAATCCACCGCTTTGAAACAAATGAACAAACTTCCTTTCTCAAAATCTTCTTTTGCCAGGTCGATCTCTTTAAAATAATAAGTAACAGCACGACCTAGTGGCGGACCATAATGAGGAATGTTTACTTTCTTCCATTTACCACCTCCATTTAGTGTAGAAGAAAAATTAGAAAGATCCTCCAGAGTTTCTATGCGCCAATTAAATGTTGTTAATGGAATTTGTTTCCTTGTCACAACCGGAACCGGAGCAAGGTTTTGCATAAATGGCTCATAGCGTTTTTTCAGTTTGGCAAGTTCTGCATACAATTCTTCTTTGGTAGATATAGGTTTAACTATTTTGAAAGCAGAAGCAGGATTGTTTGAAACGGGTAAATTAATTAAAGGAAGTTCCAATGGCTTTGGCTCTGTCAATAAATGAAGTCTTGTATCATATGTACGTGTAGCGATCTCTGAAAATTTATCCTGTTGTGAATAAACATCCTGCTTCATTAAAATAACCAGTGTAAATAATGACGAAATGATCTTTTTCATACGATTTAATTTTTCATTACTCCTCTTACCATTTCTATTTTTTATTTTGAATACCAATCTTATTAAAAGGAATTGATTTAAACGCTGGCAGCAGTTTAAATATCTCTGAAGTTGGTTTCAATTGGAAATTCATTTCTTTATAGTTTTCAAAGCCCGGATCGCCGGAAGCAATATAATTTCTGCCGAAATAAGACCAATCTGCGTTCCCGTTATGTATCAATTTTATATTTATAAAAATATTGTTTTCAATAAAATTTCTTTTAGGCAATGCAGGATTGTCTTCAA
>VBAS01000429.1:0-1367 GCA_005882975.1 Bacteroidota bacterium
AGAAAAGAAGTGCCGAAGGCCGACGCTGTAAAATATTTTACAGAAAAAGGGGATGAATACAAATTGGATCTATTGCAAAATTTGAATGATGGTGAAATAACTTTTTATACGCAAGGAAATTTTACCGACCTGTGCCGCGGGCCGCATATTCCAAATACAAGTTTGATAAAAGCAATTAAGCTTACCAATATTGCCGGTGCTTACTGGAAGGGCGATGAAAAAAACAAGCAGCTTACAAGGTTATACGGTGTAACATTCCCATCACAAAAAGAACTGGATGAATACCTGGCATTATTGGAAGAAGCAAAAAAAAGAGATCATAGAAAATTAGGCAAAGAGTTAGGCATTTATACAATGGATGATGATGTAGGCCAGGGATTGATCATGTGGATGCCAAATGGTACAGTGATAATTGAAGAGTTGGAGAAGCTAGCAAAAGAAACCGAAAACGATGGAGGTTATAAAAGAGTGGTGACTCCGCACATTGCTAAGGAAAGCATGTACCTCACCAGCGGTCACCTGCCATATTACGCTGATAGTATGTATCCGCCAATGGAAATGGAGGGGGAGAAGTATTATCTCAAATCAATGAATTGCCCGCATCATCATAAGATCTATGCGGCTGAACCAAAAAGCTACAGAGATCTTCCTTATCGTATTGCAGAGTATGGAACAGTGTATAGGTATGAGCAAAGCGGGGAGTTGTTTGGATTAATGAGAGTTCGTTGTCTGCATATGAATGACGCACATATCTATTGTACTAAAGAGCAGTTTGAAGAAGAATTCCGGGCAGTAAATGAAATGTACCTGAAGTATTTTAAAATATTCGGTATTGATAAATACGTAATGAGATTATCATTGCACAGTGCGGATAAGCTGGGAAAGAAGTATGTAAACGAACCACAACTTTGGATTGAAACAGAGCAAATGGTAAGGCAGGTACTTATTAATTCCAAAATCCCATTTGTTGAGGTACAGGATGAGGCTGCATTTTACGGGCCTAAGATAGATGTTCAGATATGGAGTGTGATCGGCCGGGAATTTACATTGGCTACTAATCAGGTTGATTTTTCACAAGGCCGCAGTTTTAAACTGGAATACACAACACCCGATAACCAAACTGAAACACCACTAATCATTCACAGGGCTCCGCTGGGAACTCATGAAAGATTTATTGGTTTCTTGCTCGAGCATTATGCCGGAAAATTACCAGTATGGCTGGCGCCGGTACAGGTAAAAGTTTTGCCCATAAGTGATAAATTTCTTGACTATGCTAAAACTGTATCGCAGCAACTGAAAAAAGCAGATATTCGTGCAGAAGTTGATGACCGCAATGAGAAGATCGGTAAGAAGATCCGTGATACTGA
>VBAS01000429.1:1392-4677 GCA_005882975.1 Bacteroidota bacterium
ATGAGAGTGCCTTATATGCTCGTAGTAGGTGAAAAGGAAATGAGTGAAAATAAAGTAGCAGTAAGAAGACAAGGCAAAGGAGATATGGGAGTAAAAGAAGTGAATGATTTCATCAGCGAAACAAAAATTGAAATAGCAGAAAGAACATCCGAATAGTTCTTAATTTTTATAAAAGATTTCGACAGAATTTTTTAAATAAAAAATAAAATAGCCACAAGTTTACTGACTGTCGACTGCAAACTGTGGATTAGTATTATGGCAGTACCACAAAAAGGGGGATTTAATAAACCACCAGGAGGAGGTTTCAGACCAGGCGGTGGCGGAGGTTTCAACAAGGGCGGATTTAATCGTGGAAGGTTTGCACCACGAAGAGAAGCCGAGCATCGCATCAATCACTTTATCCGTGTGCCACAAGTAAGACTGGTAGGCGAAAATGTAGAAGTAGGCATCTACAATACACAAGATGCGCTTAAGATGGCGCAGGACCAGGGCCTTGACCTTGTAGAAATTTCTCCAACAGTAGACCCACCGGTTTGCAAGATCATTGACTATAATAAATTCCTTTATGATAAAAAGAAGAAGGAAAAGGAAATGAAGGCGAAATCAAAAGTATCAGAAGTAAAAGAGATTCGTTTTACTCCTAATACTGACGATCATGATTTTGACTTCAAGGCCAAACATGCGGAAGGTTTTTTAAAAGATGGAAATAAGGTAAAAGCTTATGTGCAATTCAAAGGCCGTGCAATACAATTCCAGGAAAGGGGACAATTGCTTTTGCTGAAGTTTGCAGAACGATTGGCTGAAATTGGCGTACTGGAAAGTATGCCTAAAATGGAAGGCAGGAGAATGCTGGCTATGTTTGCACCGAAAGGAAAAAAGAAATAACTCTTTATAATGATTTATAACCCGTTTCGCCCGGCGAAACGGGTTTATTCTTTTTAACATTCAAATCAAGTCACCATCAGAAAATTTTATTCCATTAATTCTTTTTTCCTGTAAACAAACTGATTCTAAGAAATCATTAGCTTCTGGTATGTGTGATTGTTTTAAATCTGTTGAAGACAAATTAAGCAGCGAAACAAAGGACTTAATAAAAAAAACAGGCACAGCAAAAGATTTTGAACAAGCATGGGAAGAGGAAGCTGCAAAATTAGATTCATCAAAAAGGGTAATGGTAAAAAAAGAACTTAACACATTGTTTATGGGTGGCGATAAAGATTATGATTTTACCAAATGCATGAATAAACTTGACACCACCTACTTCGACAAAAATCTTACTGATGAACAAAAGAAACCGCAGTTCAAAAAAGCTATTGAAGAAATGAAGTTGCAAAACGGATGTGAATTAGGCTACTTGTTTTTGAACATGATGATGAGCCTATCTGATGATGCAGCTTTAAAAGAGTAATTTTTCTCTATCTGCCTATCACCAAATTTTTCCGCTGGTATAAAATCGGGATGCAATTAAAATTTAGCCGCCGCTTTGTGTATATTGAGACTTTTAAAAACAACAAACCTGTCAATATGTTGCCTCTTCTAAAGAAATGCTTTTCATTATCCATTGCCGTTACTCTTTGTATAACTGTATTAGCGCAGCCCTCAACCCGTGATAGTACCCGCCGGTTTCCAACAACTCCACCAACCACCGGTCCACGGCCTTACAAAGAAGTTATTACTGATAAAGCAAAAACGGATGATGGACTTTTTAAAGTACATAAAATAGATGACAAATATTTTTTTGAAATACCGGACTCATTAATGAATAGAGATATACTGGTAGTAAACCGTATTTCAAAAGCAGCAGCCGGAATGCGCATCGGTGGTTTTTTTGGTTATGCCGGTGATCAGATAGGTCAAAATGTGATACGCTTTCAAAAAGGCCCGAATAATAAACTGTTTCTTTTAAATATTTCATACGCTGAGTATGCAAAAGATTCTACTTCACCGATGTTTACTGCAGTTAATAATTCCAACATTCAACCCATAGCTGCCGCTTTCGATATAAGATCGTTAGGCAAAGATTCAACTGGTGTCGTAATTGAAGTAACTGATTATATAAATGGAGATAACGATGTATTACATTTTAGCGGCAGTTTAAAAAGCTCCTTAAGATTTGCTTCTATTCAATCTGACAAATCCTATATCGTTAGTGTAAAATCTTATCCTATAAATGTTGAAATAAAAACGGTAAAAACATATTCAAGAATGGCTTCACTTCCCGGGGCAGCAGGTGGAACCTCATCCAATATGACTGTAGAATTAAATAGTTCATTAGTGTTATTACCAAAGTCACCAATGCAGGCAAGGTATTTTGATAAAAGAGTTGGATATTTTAATGTGGGTTATGTTGATTATGATGCCAATCCCCAAGGCGTAGAATCAATATCTGTTGTACAGCGCTGGCGGCTTGAGCCAAAAGATGAAGACATGGAAAAATATAAACGTGGTGAGTTAGTTGAACCCAAAAAACAGATCGTTTATTATATCGATCCGGCTACTCCAAAAAAATGGATACCATATTTAATGCTGGGCGTTAATGATTGGCAAGTGGCATTTGAAAAAGCAGGTTTTAAAAATGCAATAGTTGCAAAAGTTGCACCTACATGGCGGGAAGATAGTACCTGGAGCCTGGATGATGCCCGCAATTCAGCAATTGTATATAAACCTTCTGATATTGCTAATGCAAGTGGCCCTCGTATATCTGATCCACGCAGTGGTGAAATAATGGAAAGCCATATCAATTGGTATCATAATGTAATGGAACTTATTCATGATTGGTATATGATACAGGCAGGGCCCAATGATCCTAAAGCAAGAAAGATGCTGTATGATGATGAATTGATGGGTCAGCTTATTCGTTTTGTTTCTTCACATGAAGTAGGACACACACTTGGCCTGCGCCATAATTTCGGATCGAGTTCGTCAGTGCCTGTAGAAAATCTTCGCAATAAGGCATGGGTTGAAGCAAATGGACATACGCCATCAATAATGGATTATGCCCGTTTTAATTATGTAGCACAACCAGAAGATAATATTAGTGAAGTCGGATTATTTCCACGCATCGGAGATTATGATAAATGGGCTATTCAATGGGGCTATAAACTTTTTCCCCAATTTAAAAGCGCTGAAGAAGAACAAGGGTATTTAAACAGATGGGTAATTGATAGTTTAAAGAACAGGAGACTTTGGTGGGGCGATGGTGAAAGTAACCAGGATGATCCGAGGTCTCAAACAGAAGATCTTAGTAATGATGCTGTAAAAGCAAGCATGTATGGAATAAAAAAT
>VBAS01000430.1:0-2330 GCA_005882975.1 Bacteroidota bacterium
AATAGTTTGGCTGCAAGCGGTTATTTGAAAAAGTATCAGCTAAATGCCTTAGGTACTGCTTACACTGAAATAGCTGCTGGAACTGTAACTGACCTTTTGCAAGATGTAGCGCCAACAGGAGCAAGCGGACACAATTATTTCACATTTCTTTTACAGAATGGAGCACCTATCAACGCATTTTGGGGTGGCGGTCCAAGCTCTACATTACCTTCTGGCATCACTAGTATGCCTGATCTTACAGGATTAACTAAAGCTGGGGACTGTGGCCCTGGAACTTTTGATTTTAAACCCTCAACTTGGGGTGCAGTTGAACATGTAAATTCAGCGCCGGGTTCCGATAATGGTTATGCAAGAACAAGTGATGGTAAATGTGGAGCATGGCAGAAAACTGCAAAACCTGGTGATCATACACCAAACGTGACCAATGGTTCTGCTGCTGGTATTGCTGGAGCGTTGACTACTGCTCAAACCTTAACCTGTAATCCTCCACCATTAAGTGGTAAATCTGTTGTTACATACAATATTTCTGGTGTAACAGGAGATGCATATATTGTAGCTGATTTCCCTGTTCATGTATTATTGTATTATGATTTTGGTACAATCGGTCAATTAGACGGAGCTGACGTTGCTGTAGGAGATAAAACACTCGCTACGACTAAACCGGCTGCCGCTACCACAGATACATTCCATGTAGATAAAAAAGCGCAACCTGTATTATTGATCTATAAAACAGCTCGCGGTTGTTTTGATAAAATAGTTCCTTTAACTAATAGCTGTATTCCTTTGCCTGTTAAATTCAAATCATTCAACGCAGCAAGAAATCATTCAAATGTTGATCTGAGATGGGAAACTGCATTTGAACAGAATAATAGTGGCTTTGCAGTAGAACGTAATATTCGTGGTGCATGGGAACAAGTAGCTTTCGTTCCTACACAGGCAGCCAATGGTAACAGCGAATCTGCATTGACTTACCAGTTAACAGATCTTAATAACATAAAAGGCATGAGCCAATATCGTATTCGCCAGGTCGATTTCGATGCTAAGTCATCATACAGCGAGATCCGTGCAGTACGTGGTGAAGGTCAAACCGGCAAGACCGTGGTTTATCCTAACCCAAGCTTCGACGGCAGAGTAAGCATTGTATTTGAAGATGCTACTGTTACCCGTGATGCTTCATTGTCTGATATGTCAGGCCGTGTATTGAAACAATGGAAAGGAATTACAAACAATAATATTCAATTAGATAACCTGACACCGGGAATGTATAGCTTGAAAATAGTGGTTCCTGAAACTGGTGAGCAGTCCGTGGAAAAGATCATCGTGAGCAAACGTTAAATGCTCAGGGTTTTTATACCTTGAACCCCTCTTGCTTCGTGCGGAGGGGTTTTTTTTGCCCTATCCCTAAAGGGGCATTCCGAAGAGTTTTTCAAAATGATTTTTCATTTATATAACCCGAATAAATAATGCGATCTCATTTATAAAAAAATATATTCTCTTTTATGGGGGTAGAAGTAAAAAAAATTTTCGGTCAGAAAAGGAATAGTCGTAACTTAATTGTGAACTTTATTTTTAAATGTAAAACCTTGTTTATGAGAAAAACTGTACTCTTATTTGTGTTTGTTTTACTTGCTACAATTCTTCAAGCTCAATCTGATCGATTTGCTTACGCCGTTACGGATGTTCAAAAAGATGGCGCTAACTGGAATTACTTACGAAAACTTAATTTACGAAATGGCGAATACAGTAAAGTGTTGCTGAATGGAAATGATGCATCACAGCTTGCTTATGATGCTGTTTCCAAAAAACAATTCGAAGCTCCTTTAAATGATACTCGTTATTCTGCCAATATCAATGCGGCCTTTGCAACAGGCGTAGCAGCTATGGCTTACGATAAAAAAAATGACAGGCTCTATTATACGCCGATGTTTATCGATCAGCTCCGCTACATCGATCTTAAAAGCATGAAAGTTTTTTATGTTACAGATCAGCCATTAACCGGAATGATTCAAAAATCATCTGACCAGGGCAATATAGTTACCCGAATGGTGATTGCATCTGATGGTAATGGATATGCAATGACAAATGACGCTACTCATCTTATTCAATTTACAACCGGTAAAAAAATAGTGATCTCAGACCTGGGTACATTGGTTGATGATCCTGCAAACAAAACTGTTTCTATTCATAATTCATGCAGCAGCTTCGGCGGCGATATGATAGCAGACGATGATAATAACCTGTATGCGTTTTCTGCCCGTAATAATGTGTTTAAAATAAATCTTACTACAAAAGTTGCCACACATCTTGGGGCAATATCAGGATTGCCTGCA
>VBAS01000430.1:2459-4135 GCA_005882975.1 Bacteroidota bacterium
AGATATGGCGAATAGTAACCTGCTTATTTCCGGAAGCAAACCAAAGAACACCGTTCCTGAATTATATACCCGTACTATTAATATTGATAACAGCGTACAGGTATATCCTAACCCTGTTACTAATAATAAATTTATTGTTCAGTTCAATCAATTGGAACAAGGCAATTATACAATCCAGTTAATAGATGTGGCAGGAAGACCTGTATTACAAAAGCAGGTGAATGTTAGTGGTGATAATCAAACGCAGGATATTAATGTTAACGCTCTTTCTGCAAGAGGCGTCTACCTCGTAAAAGTAACAGATCATAATAAAAAATCAGTATTCAGCACAAAGATTGTAGTTCAATAACAATGTCCCTGACGAGTAAGTGTTCCGCCTCAGGCGGGACACTTTTTATTTTAAATAGCCGGGAAGACGGCAAGGCGTTAAATTTTAATTTACAATTATTATCTTCTTATTGTCTTACCAGCTTTCCGGCCAACATTGACTTTTGAGACATCCACTTTTATTTTTATGAAAACAAGCTGCCCGCTGAAGATAATCCCGGATTAATTTTTCCTTTTCCCCAAATGCTCATAGGCTTTTGCAGTTGCTTCTCTGCCCCTTGGAGTTCGTTGCAAAAAACCTTCCTGTATCAAAAAAGGTTCATATACTTCTTCCAATGTTCCGCTTTCTTCGCCTACTGCTGTTGCAATGGTGGTAATACCAACAGGGCCGCCTTTAAATTTTTCGATGATGGTAGAAAGAATTTTATTATCCATATCATCTAATCCATGTTCATCTACATTCAATGCCTTCAATGCGTGTTGTGTAATGCCAATATCAATTTGTCCATCATTCAATACCTGGGCAAAATCTCTTACCCTTCTTAATAAACCATTAGCTATGCGTGGTGTACCCCGGCTTCTTCTGCCTATTTCTTCTACTGCATCGTTGGAAATTACAACATCAAGAATTTTTGCCGAACGGTGAATGATCTTATTTAATGTAGCAGCATTATAATATTCCAATCTTGATTTAATAGCAAATCGTGAAAGCAATGGAGCAGTTAATAGTCCGCTTCTTGTTGTTGCACCTATTAATGTAAAAGGATTCAGTGTAAGTTGAATGCTTCTTGCATTCGGGCCGCTGTCGATCATAATGTCGATACGATAGTCTTCCATTGCCGCATACAGATATTCTTCAACTACCGTACTGAGCCGATGAATTTCATCAATAAATAAAACATCTTTTGCTTCAAGATTGGTGAGTAAGCCGGCAAGATCTCCTGGTTTTTCAATAACAGGCCCTGAAGTTTCTTTGATATTTACTCCAAGTTCATTGGCTACAATTCTTGACAGCGTTGTTTTACCCAAGCCGGGCGGGCCATGAAAAAGGACATGATCCAACGCTTCATTCCTGATCTTTGCAGCTTTTATAAATATGCGAAGGTTCTCGATGATCTGTTCCTGCCCGGCAAATTCTTCAATATGCGCCGGCCGAATATTATTTTCAAATTCTTTATCGATTGCGGTTAAATCTTGTTTATCACCTGAAAGATTGGGATTTGCCATGAACCTTTTTACGTAATTTTTGTAAAGCTAATTAATCAAAAACAATATTATGCGATATACACTTACCGGTTCTGCAGGACATATTACAAAGCCACTTGCAGAAAAGTTATTAAAAAGCGGAC
>VBAS01000431.1:0-719 GCA_005882975.1 Bacteroidota bacterium
CTGTAATGCGTTCATTCCTATTTCCCAACTGGCTTTGACAAATGAAATTTTTGATTCTCCATTTTGTCTTTTTTCAAAAGTAATATCGCAATTTTTTATGCTGTATCCCGCTTGTTTTGCCCGGTGAAGAAATTCCAAATCAAATGCCCACCCTGTTGACGGATTAAAATGAACTGTTTCATATACTTCTTTTGTAAACATCTTAAATCCTGCTTGAACATCGTGATGTAAACCGAATAATAATTTTCCAAATAAAAATTTAAATGCCGAGCTGATAAATTTTCTAAACGTGGAAACTTTGTATTGTTTTCTATTCGCAACAACAACATTTGCTCCTTCCTGTATTTTTTTCAAAAATTCCGGTAATGCTTCCGGCGGGTATTGCAAATCTGCGTCAAGCATTGCAATTGTTTGATACTGTGCCTTTTCAAATCCTTCTGCAAGTGAATATGACTTTCCTTTGTTTCCTTGTTTTATATAAAAAGATATAGGATATTTTTTGGAGAATTTTTTTATGATCTCCGGAGTTTTATCAACGGAATGATCATCCACAAAAATAATTTCATACAAAATATGATGTTCACGAAGTGAATTATCAATTCTTTGTACTAACATCGGAATGTTTTTTTCTTCATTCCAGACAGGAATAACTATTGATACAGCATGCATAAATTCAAAAAAGAAATCTGCCCAAGTATATCACACTATAGGGCAGATGA
>VBAS01000431.1:774-4870 GCA_005882975.1 Bacteroidota bacterium
TAGAGAAATTTTGTTTTGATTATATTTGTATATTTTGTATAATAGAGAATGAAATTATTATGAAAAAATATATTCTTTTCCTTCTTTTTACAATCTTTTCTCTTGTCCAACCGCTTTCTGCCTTTGCTGTAGAAAATCCGCTACAAAAGCAAAATAATATATTCGGTGTGCATATTCTTTTCCCGGTAGAGCTAGAATCTGCGGCAAAATTAGTTAATTCCAGTGGTGGAGACTGGGGATATGTGCTCATTCCCATTCAATCAGGAGATAAAGATATCACAAAGTGGCAGGATTTTATGAACCGTGCCAAACATTTACATCTTATTCCTATTTTGCGTTTAGCAACAGAAGGTGATTATTTTAATACCAGTGTGTGGAGAAAACCAACATTTACCGACATTCTGGATTTTGCAAATTTTCTTGATTCTCTTTACTGGCCCACAAAAAACCGCTATGTGATTGTTTATAATGAACCCAATCGCGGGGATGAATGGGGAGGAAAAGCTAATCCCGAAGAATATGCACATATTCTTAGTTATGCCGTAACCGCGTTTAAAACAAAAAATCCTGATTTTTTTATTATTTCATCAGGATTTGATAATGCTGCAGCAACAAGTACAACCTCGTTTGATCAATATGAATATATCACAAAAATGAATCAGGTAGTCCCGGGTATTTTTAATCAAATAGATGGACTTGGCAGTCATTCCTATCCTAATCCCGCATTTGCCCAACCGCCAGGTACTCTTACGGCGCAAAGTATTAGCAGTTTTAAATTTGAAAGTGATCTTATTGCAAAGTTTACTTCAAAACAACTTCCTGTTTTTATTACAGAAACAGGATGGTCGCGCGGCGCAGTACCGGAAAATAATATTGTCACGTATTTTCCTCTTGCTTTTGCAAATGTCTGGAATGATAGCCGGATTGTTACCGTTATACCATTTTTACTCCAGGCAGGCGGTGGTCCGTTTGAAGTATTTTCTCTTCTGAAAAGTGATGGTTCTGATACTCCTGTTTCCAGCGCGATTAAACATATTGTAAAAGTAAAAGGTGTACCATCGGTAAATCCCGATGTCCTTGCTGCTGAATCACTGCTGAATCAAATTGCGTCTCCTTTAAAAAAATTTACTGATTTACCAGATATAACAAATGATCACCGTTTTCTTACGTCTATAAAAACACTTGCAAAATATCTTTTGCATATGTAAAGTGATATAATCAGTTACATAATGGTACAGCCAAAATTTCAGGGAGCAAATGGGACAGTTACCCTGACAATACTTATTCAACAAATAAAACAATTTTTAGAAGAAGATCCAGCCGCAACATACAGTCTGGTTATCGGAACAGATTCTCATGAAAGAATTAGTGAAGATCAAAAAAGTAAAGAAATTAATCTGGTAACCGCGATTGTTGTGCATAGAAAAGGATATGGCGGCAGATATTTCTGGAAAAGAAAAATTGTCGGCAACATCCATACGCTTCGTGACAAAATTTACGCCGAAACACTTGAATCATTAGATTTTGCAAGAATGTTTATTCCTATATTAAAAAAGCAACTCAATGGACAATTACCGGATTATGATTTGGAAATTCATGTTGATGTTGGCGAACATGGAGCAACACGGGAAATGATTAAGGAAGTGGTGGGTATGGTAACAGGATATGGATTTGTGGCAAAGACAAAACCATATTCTTATGCTGCATCATATGTGGCGGATAAACATACATAAAAAAGTCAAAATGAGAAAAAGGAATATAAAACAAAAGTTTTGGAAAAATAATTATAACCAGCTTTCTGTTATATAACTAAGAAATGATGTTTCTTTCTTTACTTTCATATTATTCACCGTATCATATCTATAACTGTAACCAGCAATACTATAATTGTTACTGCTCCTGCTGTAGTGAATAATACTGTTACATTTTTTTCCATATGAAACTATCTTAGTAGACAGTATATTATCGTGTCAATGTATTATAATATCCCTATGATTACCATAATCCACGGCGAGAATATTGGTGAAAGCAGAAAATATTATTTTGATTTGAAACAAAAATCAAAAAATCCGTTGACGCTTGCTGGAGCAACAATAACAATCACCGATCTCGCGCAAACTCTGGAAGGACAAAATTTATTTGCAGAACAAAAAGAAATTTTCATTGAAGAATTTTTTTCCAAAAGAAAAAAAGGTAAAGAAACAGATTCTTTATTACATTATATGCAAGAACATCAAAGAGATCATCATGTAATTTTCTGGGAATCAAAAGCACTTACTCCTACACAAACAAAAATATTATCCAAATCAACACTCAAAAAATTTGATTTACCCAAAACTCTTTTTGCTTTTTTGGATAGTATTCAACCTGATAATGGAAAAAACGCGATACAGCTATTTCATAAAACTATAGAAACCGAAGAACCGGAGTTGGTGTTTTTTATGATAACGAGATTAGTAAGAACATTGCTTGCACTTTCAGATAGTAGCTCATCCGAACCAATCGACGAAATAAAACGTCTTGCTCCCTGGCAAAAAGGAAAATTAGAAAAACAATCTCTTGCATTTGGTCAGGAAAAATTGCTTGGGATTTATTCGAAACTTTTTACTATTGAAGAAGGAATGAAAACAGGAAAAATAGGAACAACCCTTATTCAGGCAATTGATTTTTGGCTGGTAAAGATTTAGAATGCTCTTACCCACCCCTACCCCTCCGGCGGAGGGGATGAAGGGAAGGGTTTCTTTATAATTTTATGCAAATTAATCCTAAAATTTTCAAAGCCTACGACATACGGGGAATTTACCCGCAAGAAATCAATGAAGAAAATATTGTTCCTATTATTAAAGCGATTTATAAATTATTTCTGGATGCTATTGGCAAAGATCCACTCACTATTGTTTTGGGAAAAGACATGCGGCTTTCTTCCCCGGTTTTGTTTGATATTGCTTTAAAAACTCTGGTAGACATGGGTGCACAGGTGATTGATGCGGGTCTTGTTTCTACTCCCTCATTTTATTTTTCCGTATTTCATTATGGCTATGATGCCGGAATTCAAATCACCGCATCACATAATCCCAAAGAATATAACGGAATAAAATTTCTCAGAAACAGTCCACATGGTTTGATAAAAATCGGCAAATCAACAGGAATGTTAGATGTACAAAAAATGGCGATGGAAGGAATTACCTATGCTGCAAAATTACAAGGTTCCGTTACCCCAAAAACAAATATCCTGGATGACGAAATTGAAAACGCCCTGAAAATTTTAGGCAATCCACCTCTCAAAAAATTCAAAATCGCTGCAGATCCTGCTAATGCTATGGGTGCGCAATATATAGAAGCGCTTTTTGAAAAAATTCCGGCGGATCTGATTAAAATGAATTTTGAACTGGATGGCAGTTTCCCTGTGCATCAACCAGATCCACTTGATTTCGAAAATTTGAAAGATTTACAAAAAAAAGTTTTGGAAGAAAAAGCAGATTTTGGTCTTGCGCCGGATGGTGACGGCGATAGATTATTTTTTATAGATGAAAAGGGACAAGTTGTTCCGGCAACTATTATTACTGCTCTTGTTTCAAGGGAATTACTAAAAACAAATCCCGGCGCGAAAATTTTATTTGATATCCGCTATATTTTAACGCCGCAAAAAATTGTAGAAGAAAACGGGGGAACATATGAAATAACCAGAGTCGGTCATGCCTTTATCACTGGACAAATGACCAAAACCGGCGCAGTTTTTGCCGGTGAATCTTCTGCTCATTATTATTATAAATCAAATGGAAATGCCGAATCCCAACTGGCAACTATTATTAGTGTGTTAAAAGTTTTGACCGAAGAAAATAAATCACTTTCCGAAATTACAGAAGAATTAAGAAGAAGTTATGAGTCTGGAGAAATTAATTTTACGGTAAATAATGCAGCAGAAATTATGGAAGCGCTGAAAGAAAAATACAAAGATGGAAAGTTGGACACGCTTGATGGCATTGCTATTAATTATCCCGACTGGCGTTTTAGTGTCAGAACTTCCAACACCGAACCATTACTCAGATTAAATTTGGAAGCATATGAAAAAGAAGTAATGGAAGAGAAGAAAAAT
>VBAS01000132.1:0-4765 GCA_005882975.1 Bacteroidota bacterium
TCGGTTTTTCATTTGCAAGACAAGTTGCAACAGATCCCAAACCGCTGTATGTAGCAGAGATCAGCAGTTTTCAGTTGGATGATATTAAAACATTCAAACCGGATGTAGCGATACTCACCAACATTACCGAAGATCATCTTGACCGTTATGAATACAAGTTTGAAAATTATATATGGAGCAAATTCCGTATCGCAATGAACCAGGATAAAAATGATCATTTTATTTATTGCCTGGATGATGAAGTAACTATGAAATATTTAGAGCAATTCAATATTCAATCAAAACAACTGCCAATCAGCATGAAAAAAGAATTACCGAACGGAGCATTTATCAAAGACGGGGATATGTATGTAAGAACAGGAAACGATTACGTAAGTATGAGTGTCTACGATTTTGCATTAAAAGGAATACATAACCAATACAACACAATGGCCGCCTGTGTAGCAGCGTCAACGCTGGAATTAAGAAAGGAAAAGATAAGAGAAGCTGTTACAACTTTTCAAAGTCTTGAGCATAGAATGGAACCCGTCGCCACTATCCGTGGTGTCGAGTTCATCAATGATAGCAAAGCAACGAATGTAAATAGTACATGGTATGCATTGGAAAGTATGAACAAGCCCACTATCCTCATCCTCGGAGGAGTTGATAAAGGGAATGATTATTCATTGATCACTGAACTGGTAAAAGAAAAAGTGAAAGCGATCATTTGTCTCGGTACGGATAATCGTAAGATTCATGAGGCATTTGGAAATATAACAAGCACAATTGTAAATACGGGCAGTGCTCCAGAAGCGGTGCATGCTGCTTTTCATTTTGCAGAAAAAGGTGATGTGGTTTTATTAAGCCCGGCTTGTGCAAGTTTTGATTTGTTTAAAAACTATGAAGACAGGGGTAACCAGTTTAAGAAGGCAGTAAAGGAATTATAAATGAGTTGCTCCGGGCTTTAGCCCGGAGATGATAGTTGAAAGATGTTAGGTGATAATTATGTACCAGACTTGAGTGCTACTATGAAACTTATGTTGCGTCGCACTCTTGTACACTTAGTTCTTTATTCAGCATGAATCGCCACAGGCTTTAGCCTGTGGGATAAAAAATAAAAAAAATTAAACCCTTTAGGGGTTGAGGCATATGACCGAAGCATTAAACATACAACAGCAGATCAGAAATTTTGGACAAAGAACCAAAGGGGATAAAGTGATCTGGGCACTGGTGATCCTGTTGGTACTTGTATCATTGCTTGTTGTATACAGCGCTACCGGGTCGCTTGCCTATAAACTATATAGGGGTAACACAGAAGTTTATTTGTTTAAGCAAATTGTATTTATAGCAATTGGAATGGCGGTAATTTATTTTGCTCATCGTGTCAATTATACTATCTGGTCAAAAGTTGCATACTTCTTATTTATCATTTCAATTCCACTTTTGTTCTATACATTATTCTTTGGTGTACGAATGAATGAAGGTAGCCGCTGGATCCGTTTGCCAATAATCAACATGACGATGCAGACTTCCGATCTGGCAAAGCTTGCTTTGTTTATGTATGTATCAAGACAGATAAGCAAACGTCAAAATAATATCAAAGATTTTAAACAAGGCTATTTACCATTGATAATCCCGGTTGGACTTGTTTGTGCATTGATCGCACCAGCAAATCTTTCAACGGCATTATTACTTGGGGCAAGCTGCTTGCTGTTATTTTTTATTGGCAGAGCAAATACAAAACATTTATTAATAACAATCGGTGTTGCGTGCATTCCAATTGTGATACTGATCATTGCCGCTGTTGTTCGTCATAACTCAGCCGGAGATGAGTTAACAGGTTCCAGGAAAACTTCTTCAGGATTGTTTGCAAGAGCCGATACGTGGATCAATCGTGTTGAAGGCTTCATATATGGGAGTAAAGAATCAATAGATGATGATACTTACCAGGTAACACAGGCGAAGATCGCTATCGCTAAAGGCGGTTTGGTAGGTGTCGGCCCAGGCAATAGTACACAAAGAGATTTTTTACCGCAGGCTTACAATGATTTTATATATCCAATAATAATGGAAGAGTATGGATTAATAGGAGGAACATTTATTCTATTTATCTATCTCGTATTCTTATGGCGAAGCATCAGGATTTTTAAAAGATGTCCTTATGCATTTGGTGCATTCCTGGCATTAGGACTCAGTTTTACATTGGTGATACAGGCAGTCGCAAATATGGCGGTAAGTGTAAACTTATTCCCCGTAACAGGGGTTACACTTCCATTAGTGAGTATGGGAGGCAGTAGCTTTTTGTTTACATGTTTTGCAATCGGGATCATTTTGAGTGTAGCAAGAAATGTTGAGCAATTAGAAGGAAAAAAAGAAATGGCAACTGAAAATGCATGAGCAGGAGGATAATTATAGCAGGGGGCGGCACCGGTGGACATATTTTCCCGGCAATAGCAATTGCTAATGCAATGAAAAAAAAAGATAGCTCGATCGAAATATTGTTTGTTGGTGCGAAAGGAAAAATGGAAATGGAAAAAGTGCCGCAAGCCGGATATAAGATCATAGGATTAGATATAGCAGGATTCAACAGAAGCTCTTTGATAAAAAATATTGGTTTGCCTTTTAAGATCATTAAGAGTTATTTCCAGGCAAGGAAAATAATGAGTGACTTCAAACCAGATGCCGTTGTTGGAGTTGGTGGTTATGCCAGTTTCCCGATGTTGCAATTGGCCCAACAGAGAAATATTCCAACCGTAATACAGGAACAAAACTCATTTGCTGGAAAAACAAATATGATACTGGGAAAAAAAGCAAAGAAGATCTGTGTGGCTTATGAAGGCATGGAGAAATTTTTTCCTAAAGAGAAGATCATCTTGACCGGCAACCCTGTTAGGTCCGCGATCTCGGGGTCATCTGTAACAAGAACAGAAGGCGATAATTTTTTCCAGTTGCATCTGAACATGAAAACTGTTTTTGTGGTTGGAGGTAGTCTTGGTGCAAAGTCGATCAATGAAACGATTGATGAACGCCTGGATGATATACTAAATGCTGGGCTACAGTTGATTTGGCAAACAGGAAAACCATATTTGGCAAAAGCAAGAGAAAGAGCAGCAGGTAAGCCGGGAGTTTGGGTAAATGATTTTATCACCAGGATGGAGTATGCTTATGCAGCCAGTGATATAGTGATCTCAAGAGCAGGTGCGATCGCAATTGCAGAATTATGTGTGATGAAAAAGCCAACATTGTTTGTGCCATTTCCTTACGCTGCGGAAGACCATCAAACCGTGAATGCGATGAGCCTGGTGAATAAACAGGCGGCATTGATAGTAAAAGATAGCGAAGCAAAAGACAAATTGATACCAATGATCATTGAGCTGGCAAAAGATGATGCTAAACAAAGTGAACTGAGAAGAAATATTAGCGAATTAGCAATAAAGGATGCAGATGAAAAAATAGCTAGTGAGATCTTAAAAATATTATGATGAGTTTTTGACGGGTTCCAAAAAGTTCAAATACTGTCCTTATGATTCCCCCTTCGGGGGCCGTACCAAAAGTCGATAGTCGGGAGTTCAGAGTCGTTGAGGTTGAAAATTGAGTATTGAATATTGAACATTTTTTTAGAATGAATGAAAAGAACAAGTCCAATGAAAAAGTGAATTCAATTTATTTCATTGGTATCGGTGGGATCGGGATGAGTGCGTTAGCCAGGTACTTTCATTCAAGAGGCACAAGAGTAAGTGGCTATGATAAAACAGCAAGTTCTTTAACAAAGGAATTAGAACAGGAAGGGATGAATATCCATTATGAAGAAAATGTCGACCTGATCACGAAAGACGCAGAGTTGGTTGTGTATACACCAGCCGTTCCAAAAGAGCACAAAGAGTTGCTGTATTATCAACAGCATGGATATAAAGTAGTAAAGAGGAGTGATGTATTACAGATAGCAACAGAAAGTTCTTTTAATATATGTATCGCAGGTACGCATGGCAAAACAACTATCACAACCATGGTTGCGCATTTGTTGCGGCACACTGGTTATGGTTGTAATGCATTTCTGGGTGGCATCTCGGTGAACTATGAAACTAATTTTTGGAGCAGTGAAAAAAATGTAAGTGTTGTTGAAGCTGATGAGTATGACAGGAGTTTTTTGAAATTAAGTCCGGATATAGCGATCATCACGGCAATGGATCCTGATCACCTGGATATCTATGGAACTGCTGAAGAGATGGAAAAAGCATTTATTGATTTCAGTGGCAGAATAAAAGAGGGTGGTTTACTGATCAGCAAGTTTGGACTAAAGAGAACAAAAGAACTAAAAGGAACCAGGCATCTATCTTATAGTGCTCAAAATGATAAAGCAGATGCACATGCTGAGAATATAAAGATGATGAATGGAAGCTATGAGTTTGATGTGGTGATCAAGGAAAAGAAAATTGAGAAAGTGAAATTGAATATCGGGGGAATGCATAATGTGGAGAATGCAATAGCAGCGATAACAGTAGCAAGTTCTTTAAATATAGATGAAGAAAAGATCAAAGCGGCGGTGGCAGACTTTAGAGGTGTAAAGAGAAGATTTGAGTATATCATTCCTCCTTCCCCTTTGGGGAAGGCCGGGATGGGGCCGGTTTTTATTGATGATTATGCTCATCATCCTGAAGAATTAAGAGCCTTGATCAGTAGCGCTAAATCTTTGTTCAGTGATAAAAAATGTACGGTGATATTTCAACCGCACTTGTACACGAGAACAAGAGACCTTGCTGACGGATTTGCAGAAGTGTTGGATATG
>VBAS01000132.1:4854-9992 GCA_005882975.1 Bacteroidota bacterium
GAAGAACAAGAATAAAAAAGTGCTGGATAAAGATGAGTTGAAAAATTGGATAAGAAAAGATTTTAACAAGCAAGGAAAGGTTTTAGTAACAGCAGGAGCAGGAGATATTGATCTGCTGATAGAACCGATAAAAGAAATTTTGAAATAATTTTTGTGAATACAAAAGCAACTATAAAGAAAATACTATTTGTGATGCTCTGGGTTTGCATCGGTGGTGGTATGTTAAGTTTATTAATTGCCGCCATTGGTAAAAAGAACCGGGAAGATTGTACTGATTATACCATTGCGATCAAAAGCACATCAAGTAACTTTTTCATCAATGCAGATGATATTAAAAAATTGCTCAGATCAGGCGCAGGTTCGGAATTGAAAGGAAAAAAACTATCAGAAATCAATTTAAAAAAATTGGAGCAACTATTAAGAGATAATATTTGGATCCGAAAGGCAGAAATGTGGTTTGACAATAAAAACGTTCTGCACGTTGAAGTTTACGAAAGAGAACCGATAGCCAGGATCTTTACTATCACCGGCAATTCATTTTATTTCGACAGTTCAGAAAGAAAAATACCGTTGTCTGATAGAATGAGTGCACAGGTGCCGGTGTTTACAGGATTTCCCGATAAAAAGGTTTATTCAGCAAAAGACAGTTTATTATTTACTGATGTAAAAAATATAGCTACATATATCAAGAATGATCCTTTCTGGATGAGCCAGGTGGCCCAGGTAAATATAACAGCCGAAAGAAACTTTGAACTAAGTCCTGTTGTAGGAAATCATTTAATAAAAATTGGCAATGGAAAGGACATTGAAAAGAAATTTAATAGACTGATGATATTTTATAAGCAAGTACTAGCTCAAAAAGGATTTGATTCATACAGCACAATTGATGTTCAATATTCCGGGCAGGTAGTGGGAACAAAAAGAGGCAGCGAAAAAAATAGAGTGGACACTGTTATGCTTAAAAGAAGAGTAGATGAAATGTTGAAACAAATGCAAAAGCAGTATGATAGTGTTGCAGCGTTACAACCGATTACTGAAAAACCAACCATAAGTGGATCACAAGTAAGTACACCTGGTTTGAGAGCCACCAATTCTCAACCTACTAACCCAAATGCTTTGAAAGCTAAATCCCTACCCTCTAAGAACGACAACAAACCCGATGAAAGCAAACCAAAAGCGGTGATGTCGAAGAAAACAAAATAAAAAAATAAAAAATCATAATCTAAAATTCGTAAACAACTAAAAACTACAATATCATGAACAACGAACAACCCATTATCGTCGGGCTCGATATCGGTACCACCAAGATCGCTGTGATCGCAGGCCGCAAAAATGAATTTGGTAAACTTGAGATACTTGGCTTTGGCCGGGCCAATAGCAACGGTGTAAAACATGGACAGGTACTTAACATTGATGAAACAATTAAAGCGATCAATGCGGCGCTTGAAAATTGTTTGGCTTCAAATCCTGGTTTGGAAATTAAAGAAGTATATGTCGGTATTGCAGGGCATCATATTAAAAGTTTGCAAACCCGTGGGGATATTGTTCGACAGGATACTGAAGAAGAAATTACCCGTAGAGAAATTGATCAATTGGTAGCAGACCAATACAAAACTTATATTCCAGCGGGTGATCAGATCATTGATGTGATCCCACAGGAATTTACCATTGATAATTTTCAAAACATTCCTAACCCGATCGGTTATGGTGGTGTAAAGGTTGGTGCAAACTTCCACATTATCACTGGTGATAAAAATGCGATACGCAATATCAATCGAAGTGTTGAAAAAGCAAATCTTATAACTAAAGATCTTGTACTGCAACCATTGGCATCAGCCGCTGCAGTAATGGGACAGGAAGATCTGGAAGCTGGTGTTGCAATAGTTGATATCGGTGGTGGTACTACTGACCTTGCTGTTTTTTATGAAGGCATTTTGAAGCATACAGCAGTAATTCCTTTTGCAGGTGATAATATCACCAATGATATTAAAACCGGGTTAGGTGTTTTAAGAACACAGGCTGAACAAATGAAGGTTCAGTTTGGAAGTGCATTATCTAATGAAGCAAAAGCAAATGCTTATATCACTATTCCTGGTTTGCGTGGTATGCCTGCAAAAGAGATCAGTGTAAAAAATCTTGCGAACATAATACAGGCCCGTATGAATGAGATCCTGGATTTTGTTACTTATCATTTAAAGCAAGTAGGTCTTGATAACAAAGCATTGAACGGTGGCATCATTCTTACTGGTGGCGGTTCGCAATTGAAACACATGATCCAGTTAACAGAATATGCAACAGGTTTGAATGCAAGGATCGGCTTTCCGAATGAGCATCTTGCAGCAGGTCACATAGAAGAATTGGCAAAACCAACTTACTCTACTTGTATTGGATTAATATTAAAAGGGTATGATGATTATGAACATAACCGTAAGCAATTTGAAAAAGATTTCAAAGTTGTTGAAGTGCCGGAAAGTTTGAAACAAGCCGCAGAAGAAGCAATAGTTCCTGAAGTAGTTGCTGTTGATGGAAGACGTAAAAACTTAACGGGTTTCTGGGACAAATTCAAAGACAGGCTTGTTGATCTCTTTAAAGAAGAAGAGGATCATCACCTGTAATTAAAATTAATAATTAACAATTAAAAATAACTAACCCATTACTAACTGCTGTAAAATTTTCGAAAACAGCTTTTAAAAATTCAACAGTATGATACATTTTGATTTGCCAAAAGAAAAATCATCGATCATCAAAGTGATTGGTGTAGGAGGTGGAGGAAGTAACGCGGTCAATCACATGTTTAGCCAGATGATCGAAGGTGTCAACTTCATTATCTGCAATACCGATGCGCAGGCAATTGCTCAAAGTATGGTGCCGAACAGAATTCAGTTAGGCCCGCACCTTACGCAAGGGCTTGGTGCCGGCGCAAATCCTGAGATCGGGAGACAAGCTACCGAAGAATCATTGGAAGAGATCCGTCGGATACTTGAAGTAAATACCAAAATGGCATTCATTACTGCTGGTATGGGTGGTGGTACCGGTACAGGTGGTGCACCGATCATTTCAAAAATTTGTAAAGACCTGGGCATTCTTACAGTTGGAATTGTTACTACTCCTTTTGCTTATGAAGGAAAGAAAAGGATACAGCAGGCAGAAGAAGGAATAAAAAATTTAAAACAGTATGTAGATACATTGCTTGTGATAAGCAATGACAAACTGCGTCATCAATTTGGCAATTTAAAAATGCGTGATGCATTTGCAAAAGCAGATAATGTATTGGCAACAGCTGCAAAATGTATTACTGATGTTATCACAACTACAGGACAGATCAATGTTGACTTTGCAGATGTTTGCACCGTAATGAAAAATGGTGGTGTTGCTATTTTGGGAAGTGCAACTGCATCTGGTGAGAATCGTGCACAAAAAGCAATTGAAGAAGCATTGAATTCTCCATTGCTTAATGACAATGATATCCGCGGCGCTAAATGGATACTTATTAATATCAATTCTTGTGAAGGCGAACATGAATTCACCATGGATGAGGTGGAGATCATTCAAAATTATTTACTGAGCCAGGCTGGCGAAAATACAGATGTGATCCTTGGTCTTGGTTACGATAATACGCTTGACAATAATCTTGGCATCACACTTATCGCTACCGGGTTTGAGCATAAAGATCCTTTTACCAAAAAAGAAATAAAAAAGAAAGAACCAAAAGAAGAAAAGATCGTAATGGTATTGGGTGAAGAGGAGAAAAAGAAAGTTATAGAAGAAGTAAAACCTGAAACAAAAGTTGTTGACCTGCTTGCTCCAACTCTTGTTGATAATATTCCTGCTGCTGATGAACCAGTGTCTGCAATGATGATCGTTGAAGATGAAGAATTGGAAGAGCAGGAGAATGAATCATACATATTACAACCAACAGAAGAACCAAAAACTGTGGTGTGGGATATTCATGTTACCGAAAAATTACCAAGTGAAACTACGAATAGAATGACAGGTGAAAGTACTGGGGACAAAATGTTATCCACCGAAAAAAGTGAAGTGCTATTTTCGGATACCAATTCGGAAAAATCCACAAATAAGAAAGAAGATAAAGTTTCAACTAAAGATAATGCCTCACCGGCGTCTGCAGCATCGGGGGGGTATCTGGCCAGACCGTCCAATATTTACGCAGAACCAAAAGTAGGGGTCTCTACTCCAAATCTTTCTGCCGAAGAACCAGGTATTCCGCAAAACGACTCAAAGCCGATCAACGAGGAATCTCCTTGCGATATGCAATTGGTCATGCGGAATGACATTCCAGCGGCGGATAGGCCGTTGGCCCATCATTCTCAGCAACCTTTGACTGCTTCAAATGAGGAACCTGCGCTGCAGGACGAAAATGAAGATCAACAACGTAGGGCAACCGACAGGTTGAAGAAGCTGCGTAATTTGTCATTTAACATTAACGCGGCCGACCCGAATAATGAGTTTGAGACTGTGCCGGCTTATATCCGCCGCAATATGGAATTGTATGGCAATACTTCCAATGCAGTTGAAAATTTTTACTCCAATTACGAGGTCAAGACTGACGAAAACAATCAAATAAAAATTAGCGAGTTCAATAAATTTTTAGACGGAAAAAAACCGGATTAAAATAGCCGTTGGATAAACGAATCCTAATCCTTTTGAATTACTTCCACCAGCCTATTATCGGCTTGTGTTTTTAGTTGTTCCCCCCGATTTCTATCGGGGGGTTATTTTTTGCGAGGAGCGAAGCAACGAAGCAATCTCCACAACATTCACACTCTTTTTTATTTCGTCAATGATAATTATGTTACCAGCTTTGGTAATTCTTATCATCACCTGTTGCGTCGCACTCTTGTACTTCCAATAATTCTATTCGGCCTTTTAGTAACATATGATAAACAATCTCACCTCTCAACTGTTTATTCTAAAAAAGGTATCAACTTTGATTCATGGAAACAGTCTTAATCACAGGTGGCACAGGAATGATCGGCAAAGCATTAACTCAGGCACTGATCGAAAGAGGGTTTAATGTAATAATTCTTACCCGGCATATCAACGATAAACAAAAAACGGAAAACGATAAACTCAGTTATGCTATTTGGGATGTAACGAAACAAACAATCGATAAAAAT
>VBAS01000132.1:10007-24753 GCA_005882975.1 Bacteroidota bacterium
TTTGCAAAGGCAGATTACATCATTCACCTCGCTGGTGCATCAGTAGCAGAAAAAAGATGGACGAAAAAAAGAAAACAAGAAATAGTTAGTAGCCGAGTGGATAGCGGAAAATTGATAATTGATAGTTTAAAAAATCTTCCAAACAAGGTTAAGACTGTAATATCAGCTACAGCGATTGGTTTGTATGGTCCTGATAAAAGCGATCAGAAGAAATTCACAGAGGCTGATCCATCATCAAATGATTTTCTCGGACAAACATGCAAACAATGGGAAGCAGCTATTGAGCCAGCATCATTTTTTGGAAAAAGATTGGTGAAGATCCGTATTGGAATTGTTTTAAGCAATGAAGGCGGCGCTTATGTGGAGTTTAAGAAGCCATTGAAGTTTGGATTCGCTACAATACTTGGAAACGGAAAACAAATTGTCAGTTGGATACATATCGATGATCTTATAAGAGCTGTCCTTTTTGCAATGGAGAATGAAAAGATGGAAGGTGTTTACAATGCTGTAGCACCTCACCCTGTTTCAAATAAGGAACTTGTGTTGGAAATTGCAAGAAAAGTGAAAGGCAAATCTTTCATTCAGGTACCCGTTCCGACTTTTGCCTTGAAGATTCGATTGGGTGAAATGAGCGTTGAGGTTTTAAAAAGTGCAACGGTCAGCTCAGAAAAAATTCAGCAAGCAGGTTTTATTTTTCAATACCCGGATTTAGGATCAGCAATTAGCCAATTGGCGAGCCAAAAAAATCTTCCGGGCTAATGTTTGCATGATCATTATGCCACACATTGGTAAACTCACCGAGGATAGCTTTACCACCATGAAGATCCAGGCGATGAAGGTTTAATGCTTCAATGTCTTGCAATTTTACTTTTCTATACATTGGATGCATAGTACCACCAGTAACTCCCGCAGGTTTTGTAGGGTCATATTGAAATTGCGGATCAACCAATGTTCCCCTTGGATACATGATACCCGGAACACCTTGTCCACGAATATCCAGGTCTTTTGGATGATCAAGCCCCAGTGTATGCCCATATTCATGTGCTGCAGTAGTTGATCCTTTGTATAAATTTTCCAGTTTGAAATAACCACTGTTACAATTTAACCCATCAACAAATGAAATATTTCCATGTGCAAACTCTTCGATGCGGAAATAATTATTCCTTGGATCAAGATTTTGAAAAATATCTATTGGTGAAATGGCGGGATTATGCGATGCCTGGATCTTAAATCTAACTTCAAACCAAAAACTATCAAACTTCAAACGGGCAGATGGTTCATTCCACATGGTTTCAATTTCCTCTCTTATTAATTCAGTGATCTCCGGGGTAGCGGCATTTCCATAAGTGATGATATTGGAAAAGACGAAGAGTTGACGCTGCTGAATATCTAATTCTACGGATCCCATTATTCAAAAATTACGGAGAACAACTTTTCTTTTTCTGTTCTACCCTTTAATTCCATTTCACCTATCTCGTTTACTTTATAAGCAAATGGCGTGGAGAACTCATGAAGAAAACCTTCTGATACAACAAATGATTCCTCAAGTTCATGGCATTTACTTCTTATACGGGCTGTAGTATTTAGGGTATCGCCGCTGTACACAAGATCTTTTTTTACAATTCCAATTACTCCGGCGGTGACTTCCCCAGAATGAATGCCAGCTTTAAATGTTGGAGATACTCCATACCGTTTGATAAATTTTGGTTCACGTCTTTTTAATAAGAAAAATGATTGGCGAAGAAATTTAAAACAACGTTGTTTGTTTAGTGGAGTATTTTTCCACGATAGTACCACTTCATCACCCACGTATTGATATATTTCACCACCATTAGCAAGAAGTGGAATGGTTATTTCGGCAAAGAAATCCCTGAGTAATCGAAAATATTTTGTATGTCCCAGTTTCTCAGCAATGGAGGTTGCATTGTTTATATCAAGAAAAATAAATATCCTGTTCTCGATTCTTGGTTTAACATATTTTCCCCGGATCATTCCCCAAAACCCACCGGGACCATATTTGTCTACTACCTCGAGCATGATGATCGTAAGCAGGGTCATGACCGCCAGGTCAAACATGAAGATCATGAAGGCCCGGCTAAGAAAAACATTGCGATAGAAATCGTCGGCAAATTCATTGAGTGTTCCTTGTTGACCAAATACATAATAGCTGGCCAGCATAACAAATGCGATCAAAACAAAAAGTGCAAGGGCTAGCAGCATTTTTAGTATCACTGAAAGCCAAAAAGGATAGTGGCGAAACGCATTTTTTAAATAAAAAACAAGTGATGCAGAAACTATAAAGCCGATAGTGGCAAATGCCAATGAGAAAATAATGAGTGAACGTCCTGTTACATCATTTTTATCAATAAGAATAATGTTATAAAGAAAAAGAAATGCAAATACTACCCAGATGATAGAGATGTTTGCAAGTATAATAAGCTTATAATTAACAATCCTTCGTGAAGCCATAAGTGAACGTTGAGAGATCAACGTTAATAAAAGTATCAATTAAATTCTAAAGAATATACTTTTGATTTCTCTTTTCTTCCTTTGAACTCCATTTCACCGATCTCAGTGATATTATATTTATCAGGAGCTTCAAAATTGTGTAGAAAATCTATAGATAAAATAAATGAATGATTCAGTTCATGGCATTTACTCCTGATCCTTGCTGCAGTATTGAGTGTATCGCCGCTGAATATAAGATCTTTTTTTATTATGCCGATATAACCGGCTGTGACATCACCAGCATGAATACCTGTCTTAAAAGTTGGAACCACACCATATTCTTTCAGGTAATAATTTTCTTTTCTTTTAAAAGTAAGAACCGCCTGTTTGACAAATTTTAAGCAGCGTAATTTGTTTACTGGAGTATTTTTCCAGCAAATAACAATTTCATCGCCTACATACTGATATATATGCCCCCAATTTGCAAGGATCGGGTCAGTAATATCAGCGAAAAAATCATGCAGCATATTGAAATACTTCTCATGACCTATTTGTTCCGCAATAGTTGTTGAATCATTTATATCAAGAAAAAGAAATATCCTGTTTTCTTTTCTTGGTTTATGATAACGGCCACGAATTAAATTTTTTAATCCACCGGGTCCGTATTTGTCAGCTATTTCAAGTACTAAGATCGAAATAAATGACAGCGCGCCAAGATCGATCATAGCCATCAGGAAACCGGGAGTGAGGATCACATTTTGAACAAAGTTTTTTTCAAAATTCATAAAGCTTAGCTCACCTTGATAACGGAAAAGGTAATAAGCAAATAATACAATAATAGATACAACAAGAAAAAGCAAAAATGTTAATGTCATTCTCAATATAGTGGAAAGCCATATCGGTGATTTTCGAAAAGCATCTTTCAAAAAGAATGCTTCTGCGCTTACTACAATAATTCCAACGATGGCAAATGCAAGAGAAAAGAAACTTAGTCTTCTGCTTTCCAACACTTCCTTATCGACTTCCACTATGTTATAGAGAAGAACCAAACTGGCCAGCACCCAGATGACCACGATTGAAAAGACAATATAAAGCCTGTAAAGAAAAACTCTTTTTGAAGCCATAATTCAAAGTCGGTTTTGGATTCATTAAAATTATTAATAAAAAACAGCATTCTTATGTTCACCATAACCATCGAACTTATAACATCAACCAGACTGTTTATAATATTAACAAAGAAATTAGAAGAAGAGCCTGTTGTCATTCTCCTTATTTATCTATATCTAAATATTTTTGTAATCCATTAAAATTATCAATCTATGAAAATATTGTGGCAACTGTTGTTGATAGGTTCAATTATAATGATCTCATGCAAAAAAAATGACGTTCCTGCACCCAATCCTACTCCTACTTCTTCAACACCAACAAAAGAAGACCTTTTACGGGATTCTGTTTATTTGTATACAAAGGAAGTTTATTTATGGCAAGATGTTATTCCTGCATATGATCAGTTTAAACCGAGACAATATAAAGGCTCCTCTGAACTGGAGTCAGCGCAAAAGGTAATGACGGCTATTAGAAATCTTCAGCCTCTCGATAGATTTAGTTTTGTAACAACCCAGGAACAATCAGACGGTCTTCAAACAGGTGAAGATGCCGATTTTGGTTTTTTTATAAAAGCAGCATCAATAGATGTTGTTGCTCCTGTTGATTCCGTTTATTGGTTTGTTACTTATGCTTATGCTCAATCCCCTGCAGGAAATGCAGGTGTTCAACGAGGTTGGTATATTTCGAAGATCAACGGAACACCGATCGGCTACGATCAAAATAGTGTAAATATCTTAAATGATGTTTTTTTCGGCACCGCGACTAGTGCAAACTTTGAATTTAAAAAAACTGACGGAGCTGTGTCAGCATTTAATCTAAGCAAGACTGGCTTTACTGCTAATTCTGTACTTTATAAGAATGTGATTGATGCAGGCGGAAAAAAAGTAGGATACTTTGTGTTTAACCAGTTTTTTGGACAGCCATCGAGGAATGAGCTGGCTCAATTATTTAGTTATTTTCAGAGCCAGAATATTAATGAATTGATCGTCGATCTTAGATATAATCCAGGTGGTTCTGTTGAAACACAAGATACGCTTGCCGATCTGATTGCTCCTATGGCGGCTAATAATCAAACAATGTATAAATACATATTTAACCCGACCTTACAGAATAACCAACACCAATTGATTCGAAATAAACTTGGTTTAGGAAATGTTTTCACATCAACCGCTAATACAGTAAAGTTTGAGAAAGCTGGTAATTTGAACTTGTCACGCATTTTTGTTATAGTATCAGGAAATTCTGCATCGGCTAGCGAATTACTTATTAATAATCTTAAGCCTTACATGGATGTAAAATTGATCGGTGATACAACTTATGGTAAGCCAGTTGGTTTTTTCCCGATACCAATTTACAACTATGACATATATCCTATCTCATTTAAAACGGTAAATAGTGCCGGAAATGCTGACTATTACACGGGCTTTGTTCCTGATAAACTTGTACCGGATGGAGTAGATAAAAGCTGGGGAAATGCAGATGAACCTTGTCTTGATGCCGCTTTAAAGTATATAAGCACAGGAAGCTTCAGAATTGCTGCCACTTCTGCTCAGCAAGATCTTCGCCTGCAGGTATCAAAAGAAGCTGAGTTTTTCAACCGGTCTTTAAATGAAAATAAATTTTCAGGGATGTTTATTGAAAAATAAAAAGCAAGGAAAATAATAATGTAAAAGGGCAGATCAGCTGCCCTTTTTATTTTGGTTTCTACGAAATTTTTTTGAGGAATGGAGAATATCTTTTTCGCAAATTAAATCTCTTTGATGAAGTAAGATCGGAAGATTATTTAATTGATCTTTTTTATTTTTCTGCCCGAGTGTGATATCTCCTTCAGATCCTTTTTCAATTATCTTTTTCGCAGTTATTGTATTTTTTGATTGAGCGTACAGCGAGCAATTCATAATAAAAAGAAAAATAGTACAACAAGCGAATTTGACAGTTTTCATGACTTGCATATTTTTACATTGATGATGTAAATCATGAGAAAGCTCAAAAAGAGAAATCAAATATTTGTTAAGAAATTAAATGAATTTTAATTCCTGACCGGCTTTCCGCCTTTTAACACTGATTGAATTCTTTCTAGAGTTTTCTTTTCACCACAAAGAGATAAAAAAGCTTCTCTTTCGAGATCAAGCAAGTATTGTTCAGAAACTAATGTTGGCTCACTAAGATCACCTCCACACATTACATAAGCCAATTTCTTTGCAACTACTACATCATGATCGGTTGCATAATTAGCTCTCCACATTCCGTTGATGCCGGCATATAAAGCGCCAAGAGCCGATTGACCCAACACTTTTACATCTTTACGTTGGACAGGCATTGAATAACCAGAATCGTAGATCTCGATGACAGACTTTTTTGCTTCTGCAATTCTTCTTCCCTGGTTCATTACTACTTCATCCAATCCTTTTCTGTAAATACCAATATCAAATCCTTCAAATGCCGAGGTTGCTACTTTAGCGGTAGCAATAGAAAGAAATCTATTTTTAAGAGTAATAGTTTCCGGCTCGTCTTCATGCATTTCATCTGATGCTCTTAATGTAAATTCTTTTGTACCGCCACCGCCAGGAATTAAACCAACTCCAAGTTCAACAAGACCTGTATAAGTTTCAGCGGCAGGACAACATTTATCGGAATGCAGACTAAGTTCACAGGCTCCGCCTAATGTTAAACCATGAGCTGCTGTTACTACAGGTATTGACGAATAGCGGGCCCGCATCATTGTATTTTGAAACATTCTTATTGCCATATCAAGTTCATCATATTCCTGATCAATAGCCAGCATAAATATCATCCCAACATTTGCACCCGCACTAAAATTGGGTCCTTCATTAGCGATGACTAATCCTTTATAATTTTTTTCTGCTTTATCAATTGCAGTTTGAATACCAGCAAGCACATCACCTCCTATACTGCCCATTTTTGTGAACCACTGGAGTCCTAAAACATCATCTCCAAGATCATACAATTTGCAACTTCCGTTTTTCCAGATCTGTTTGTCCTGGTAATTGCTCATTACAATAAATGCATCACCACCGGGTAATAGTTTGTATGTTTTACTGTTTTGATCGTAGTACAATTTTTTACCATTCTCAATTTTATAAAATGTTTTGTTACCGGCTGCCAACATTTCATCGATCCATCCAGCGATCTTATAGCCAGCATCACGCATCGCTTTTACTGTTCTTTCAACACCCAGTACATCCCAACTTTCAAAGGCGCCAATCTCCCAACCAAAGCCTGCCATCATTGCATCATCAACACGATAAAGCTCATCACTTATTTCAGGAATGCGTTGAGAGACATAAGAAAACAATCCATAATGAAAATGACGATAGAATTCACCAGCTTTATCATTGCCTGCAACAAGCATTTTTAATCTTGTATACAGATCGTCAATTGGCTTTGCAGTTTCTACTGTTGCAAACTTTGCCTTAACTCTCGGAACATATTCAAATTTTTTAAGATCCAGCACTTGTATCTCTTTGTCAGATTTTCTTTCTTCAGGGCTGCCTTGGGTTATCGGTACTTTTATTTTTTTAAAAAATCCTTGTCCGGTTTTGTCACCAAGCCAGTTATTTTCTACCAGCTTATTTAGCCATGCAGGAATATTAAATACCTCTCTAGCTTCATCGTTGGGGCAATTATCATAGACACCTTTTGCAACTTTTACCAAGGTGTCAATACCAACAACATCAGCAGTGCGAAATGTGGCTGACTTTGGACGACCAATGATCGGGCCAGTTAAGGCATCAACTTCATCAATAGTTAATCCAAGTTTATCAACCAATCCAAAAAGTGACATAATTCCAAACACACCAATACGGTTTGCAATGAATGCCGGAGTGTCTTTACACAAAACTGTTGTTTTACCAAGATAGAGATCTCCATAGTTCATTAAAAAATCTATAATAGCAGGATCTGTGTCCGGTGTTGGAATTATTTCCAATAGTCTTAAATAGCGGGGTGGATTGAAAAAATGTGTACCGCAAAAATGTTTTTTAAAATCCTCACTGCGTCCTTCAGATAACATATGAATTGGAATGCCGGAAGTATTTGATGTGATCAGGGTACCGGGTTTTCTAAACTGTTCAACTTTTTCATACACTTGTTTTTTTATGTCTAATCTTTCTACCACTACTTCGATCACCCAATCGCAGTCGCTTATTTTTTTCATGTCATCATCAAAATTCCCTGTTGTAATTTTTTTGATAACATTTTTGTGATAAACAGGAGAGGGATTGGATTTGATGGCTGCAGTCAATGCATCATTTACGATCTTATTTCGTTCGGATGGTTTTTTACTTTCGACAGCTTCTTTAGCCACAATATCAAGCAACAAAACCTGTAACCCAATACCTGCAAAATGGCAAGCAATGCGGGAACCCATAACTCCACTTCCTAAAACCGCCACTTTTTTAATGATCCTTTTTTCCATATCAAAAATTAGTTAGTTAAACAACTATTCAAGACCGAAGTTAAGTGATTTTAAGAAACAGGTCGATTTTCTACTTGGGAGAAATACGTTTTCATAATAATCTGTTCAGTGCTAAACTTAACCAAGGTCATTAAATTTAAACAAATAAATAAAAGCTTATGGTTTAAAGCAAGAATAAGAGTTGATATGCGTTCTAATTGTTCGAATCAATTTCAATGAAAACCAATTCCTCTGCTAAAAAGAACGGCAAACCAATCCTCTCGGTCAGTCATAAAAGTTCCGGAGAATTGTCCGACCTGTTACATCATTTGCCCGATGCAGTTATCATTACTGATCTTTCGTTCAATATTACAGGTTGGAATGATGCTGCTGAAAAATTACATGGCCTTCCTGGTGCACGAGGAAAAAATCTTTTTCAACTTATCAAGCTCGATCTGCTGGACTCCACATTTGAAACAATTAATGCCGAACTACTAAATAGAGGAACATGGGAAGGTGAAGTTATTTATCACAGGCATGATGGTGAGAAATATATTTTTAAAACATCAGCCACTGCAATACTGGATGATAATAACAAGCCTCTAAGCATAATTTTTGTCAATCATAATATCACCAAAGTAAAAAGCACAGAAAAAAAACTTGCAGAAGCAGAAGCGACGTACGAGAAGCTAGTCAATACTTTGGTGGATGGTGTAATCATGCTGGATAAAGACGGCAAAGTAACCACGTGCAATAAAAGGGCCTCTGCTATTTTAGGAATAAATGAAGAAGAGCTTTTAGGAAAAGAACTTGGCGATTCTTCATGGAATGCAATAAAGGCCGACGGAACTCCTTTTCCATGGTATGAGTTTCCAACGGTTGTGAGTTTACAAACAGGATTTCCGCAACGGAATGTAAAAATGGGAGTTAATCTTCCGAATGGTTTATTTGTTTGGTTGATGATCAATTCAGAAGCATTGATCCGTAATGGTGAGTTTGAGCCGTACGCGGTTGTGATCTCGTTTTCTGATATTACAGACAGCGTGAATCGCGAAGAAGAACTTAGAAAAAGTAACGAAAGATTTTTCTATGTTTCAAAAATAACTTCCGATGCTATTTGGGATATTGATCTTGCAACAAAACAGATCTATAGAAGTGAAACATTTTATGAATTGTCCGGTTATAGTCGCGATGAAATTAAACCTGACCTCGATTGGTGGTTTAATAAAGTGCATCCCAAGGACAGGGAAAGGGTGAAGAATAAAGTGCAGGAGCATATCCAAAATGGACATGAAAAATGGGAGGACGAATATCTTTTTCTTTGCGCTGATGGCAGCTACAAATTTTTACTGGATTCAGGAACTATTTTAATACGTCATGGTAAGCCAGTAAGAATATTAGGTGCCATTCGTGATCTTACTGAAAAGAAAAAACTCGAGCAACAACTCTTGCAGGAACAGGAACAAAAGCATAAAGCAGTTAGCCAGGCAGGTATTGCCGCACAGGAAGCAGAACGCAGTAATATCAGTCGGGAACTTCATGATAATGTTAACCAGTTATTGATGAGTGCAAAGTTGTTCATGAATTCCGCACAAACAGATCCTCAAAAAGCAAATGAGCATATTGAAAAAGCGATCAGTTATCAACTAATGGCGGTAGAAGAAATAAGAAAGCTTTCAAGAACTTTGAATACATCGCTTGTAAAAGTTATCGGTCTTAGCCGAAGCATTGACGATATTATCATTAATATGAAAGCTTTTCAGCAGATCGAGACAAGGTTTCAGTATGATCAAAGACTTGATAAGATACTTTCCGATGATCAAAAACTTATGATCTTTCGGATACTGCAGGAGCAAACCAATAATATTATTAAGTATGCAAATGCAAAAAATGTATTAATTAATTTAAAAGAAGAAAATAGCAAGGTCTATCTTTCAATTACTGATGATGGAAAAGGATTTGATGCGTCTGTTCAATCAAAAGGCATTGGGTTTATAAATATTTATAACCGTGTTGATGCTTTTGGTGGAGATATGGAGTTAATATCTTCGCAGGGTAATGGGTGTTCGCTTCGGGTTAATTTTCCTCTTACATTAAATTAATCAAAATCAATCGGTGGCAGTTGGCGCACCTTTAATTGCTTATTGTAGCGTTTCATCAATCGCTTATTCTTTTTTGCTCCTACACTCGATGCCACGCCGCTCATTGCAATTTTTATATAATAGTTTATGAATGACCTGTCACGAAGCCGCGGGAAATAAACCACACCCACTCTTTTTTTATTTTCATTTTTAATAACGAAGCTGTTTGCAATGAACGTGATCAATCCCTGTAAAAATCTTTTCTTTTCTTCTTTCCCGTTCTTTAAGAACTGCACTTTCAGGTCATGATAATACATTCTCATTTCACCCAATGAAAGATAGTCTTGTCCTACGGCACGCATTGTAAGTGTATCGAGATAGCCAGATTGTAATTTAACAGAAGATAGAGCCGGCAATATTTTATTCAGGTACAGCATTGAGTGTGGCTGCATCCTTAAAGTGATAAGGAAACCGGAAAGTGTATCAAGGTAAGATTCTCTTGTTCTTAATCTTACCCATCCGGAATCAAGCAGGTAAAAATTTAACCTGATCCTGAAGCTATCTGTTGGCGTTAATCCAAAGTTTTTTATTGGAAAAATATCACCATTCATTCTTGTGACTGGTACAATGCCCGTTTCTTTTGTCTTGTCATTTAGTTCCGTATAAACGGCCGTACCATTTGAAATGAGTATGGTATCAATAGAAACCTTAAAAGGTATTTTCTGTATCAGTTTTGTTGCCAATGGTTTTATGATACCAGCATGAAATGGAGGCGTTTTATCCCTGTATGATGTAAAGTAAGGTTCATCAATTGTAACGTTGCCTGACCGAAACACACTGTCTTCGAGATATTGATCAAGATCGAATTTTGAAACTGATACTTTTCCGGTTTTTAAAGTAATATAATCAGTTTGCCATTTGCTTGCGGATACAAATTCATCCCGACCCTTCACCGGATGAAATGAAAAAGAATCAACAGACATGCTTTTGCCGGGCTTGCTAAATGAAAGGTTGGACCATGCCCAATAATTTTTTTCATCAATTATCTCTCCTGAGATATCAGAAATTGTGAACGATGGATTTTTTTTGATGATAGCTTTTAGATCACCGTTTATTTCCGAACCTAATTGAAGATTTTTTAGTATCCCTTCATACAATTTAACTGTTGCGGGTTTTTTACCAAGACTATCAGCTGTAAAATTTTTGGCAACCAGCTCATTTACCTTCGCTGACCAGAATAATTTTTTGCCGGGACTCACTATCAGGTTACTAAGTTGGATTTTCAACGAACCTTCCTTTGATGTTGTCGTTTTATTTTCAGCATTTGTAAACAAAAAGTTTGAAAGTTCTGTATTCAATGAACCAATGCTGATCCTGTTATCAATTCCCTTGCTTGTAAGGTCCTTAATCAGGAAATTGCTTTTGCTTCCATCCCAATAAAGTTTTTGTAAACCTTTTGATGCGAGATTTTCTAACGAAAAAACCGGATGTTCCAGCTCCAGCCGATCAATATCAATTTCTGGTAAAGCAACTTGTTGACTGCTGTCTTTTTTTTCTGCAAACCGCAGTTTGACAACCGGCTCGCTGATCTTTGCATTTTTTATTTGTGATGATCCTTTTATTATACTATTAATATCCGGAGTAAATACTATACGGGAAGCATTTACATCAACACTGTCATTATTCTTTGCTTGTTTAAATTGAAAATTGGTTAAGGAAGAGACAGAATTATCGGTTAGCGAAAATTTATCTGCTGTAAGTGAAGTGTATTGACCAAACCAATAAAGATCTTTTCCATCAGTTTTAAGAGCATTGACATTTAGTTTTTCTTTTTTATCGATTGAGCCAACCGAAAGTGTATTTAAAAAAACTGATAGCGAACTTTTAGTGTTATTAAAATATAATTGAGTATTTGTTCCTTGTATCTTATTAAATAGAACTATCAATGGATCGTTAGCTTTTTTTCCAGGTTGTAGAAGATTTATTTCAATATCAGCTTTCGTCCAGCTGATCCCCTGGCCCGTCAGCATCTTTAACGAATCAGTGAATACCAGGCTATCTAATTTTACATTTCTCGCATTTACATTAAAGCTTTGCTGATGATCATAAATATTGACTTTGTCAAATAGAAATTGCTTACTGTTTCCATCAAATGAGGCATTATCCATATTTACAACCAGCGCCTTTGTTTTCATTATGCCTTTTTTGAAATTAAGAAGCTCGACGGACTCCTGCACATTGTCTATTGATAAGGAATCAGCCACATTGCTACTGTTCAATATAAGATTAGCATCGTCTAACAAAAGATCAGTTGAGTGTCTTGTTTTTTTTATTTTTATTTTTCCATTTTCAATAATCAATTTCTCAAGACTCATAAAGTTGTTAATGCCTGCCATCGAGTTCACGATTGGATTTCTGCTTTTTGGTTTTTCAGCTGTTGTTGGGTAGTAGTCAATGACCGGTCGTATCAATAATGCCTGCCTGGCAATAACTTTTTGATCAAATAAAAGATCGGCCCACGACAATCCACTTAAAATAAATTGGCGTACCTGGATATTCCGTTTGTCTTTATAAGCTTCGGTATTAATAGAAAAGTTGCTTAACAAGATCCTGTTCTCTCTTAACCGTATACTATCAAACCGTAAAAAATAACTGCTGTCTTTTACAAAATTCTCATAATTACGGATGGCCATATCAAAACTCTGCAACGAAATGGGCTGTGGCAGGCTATGATCGATCCGTAAACCTGTCATCTCGAAATTATTTTTCTCTGAAGTAAATGAAGTGCTTTTGTCATTTCGATTGGTCGTTATATTCACTTCAGCATTTCTAACTCCAACATAATTCAATTGCATATCGCCTGTAAGCTGGTTGATCAACGTATCCAGGTTAGGGATCTTTTTTGGACCTGCAGTTTTATTTTTTAGTTCTAATTCTATTTTAAATTTTGGATCGAGGCAATTAACCGAGTCAGCCTTTATCAAACCTTTTTCATATAGTGAATTAAAATCAACATTGGTTAATTTCAGCGTATCGATATAAAGAGAAAAACCAGCACCAGTACTATCTGCTCTCTTACCAATTAGCGTACAACTATCAATTTCTATCAGTCGTTTTTTGATCTTGATCCTGAAACGGCTGAAAGCAAGACGATGATTTCCATCCGGAAAAGTAATATCCTGGCCTTTCGTCCAGAATACCAATTTATCTGATTCAAGAAAATCTTCTGCGTTTGTATCTGGATCCGTTTCAATATGGAAATGCATTCTGGTGATGACAAGCGGTTGCTGATTAGGCAAAACCTTATTTACTAATTTAAATACTCCATCATCAAATTGAAAACGTCTTACTTCCAGAAATTTCAACGCATCCATGATCGAGTTATACACCTTTCCCATTTCATGAGGAATGGAAATATCCTTCTCTCCTGTAGTATCTAAAGGCAAAGGCTTTAATCGTGTTACTTCTATCATTGGAGAAACAAGAAATAGGGAGTCGATCTTTAATTCTTTTCTTGTAAAAATGGGGACTAAAGCTTTTACTCTTATTTTTATTTTATCTACATGGAAATGATAGTAAGTTGCCAGGTCAAGCGAGTCATTTGAAAAAAAAGTTACATCCTGCAGTTCCACTTTCTTGCTGAAATAATTGAACCTGATATTTTTTACTTTCAGTCTTAATTTTCCGTTTGATTCCCTTGTTACAATATCTTCTACTAAAGTTTCGGCGTTGTTTACAACATAAATGTGCAAGGCGGTTATAAGAATGATGATGATCCCCAGGATGATTCCGAGTGTTTTAAGAATTTTTTTCTCAAGCCAAACGATCCACATTCAATAAATGGAGTTAATAAGTTATCAAATTACTCAAATTTGCGCTAATGAAAAAGCCATCTGCTGTTGGCGATGGCTTCATTAGTTTAGCTTACTGAAGAACCGGGGTTAACGGCCTCTTCGGGTTTTAATAAACGAAGTTTTCCATCCTTATCTTCTGCAGTTAAGATCATTCCCTGGCTCTCGATCCCCTTCATTTTTCTCGGCGCCAGATTAACCACTACTACAACTTGCTTGCCAACCATTTCTTCAGCCTTATAATGTAAAGCAATACCGCTAACAATTGTCCTGGTTTGAGCGCCCAGGTCAATTGTTAATTTTAAAAGCTTATCTGCTTTTTCTACTTTTTCGCAAGCAGTGACGGTGCCAACACGAAGATCTAATTTGGCAAAATCATCATAAACGATTTCAGATTTCGGATTTACGATTTCAGATTTAATTTCCATCTTTTGTGTTTCTTGTTTCTTGTCATTTGTGTCTTGTGTCTTGACTAAGCCACTTTTCAATTTTTCTATTTGTGCTTTTATTTCTTCGTCTTCTATTTTCCTGAATAATATTTCCGGAGGTCTTAAGGAATATCCAACACTTAACAATTTTAGTTTACCTGCATTTTCCCACTCAAGCATTTTATCAACCACTTTCATCATGTATAACATTTTCCTTGCCGTGTTCGGAAGAAATGGATTGATAAGTATAGCGAGATTCGCTGTTAATTGTAAGCATAAGTGCAAGCAATTATCGATCTCTTTTTGAGCTGCTGTGGCCTGTGGTCCGTCGTCTGTCGTCTTCTTCGCTTTTATCCACGGTTCCTTTTTCTGCATGTATTGATTTCCCTTTCTTGACAGGTCGATCACCTCAAA
>VBAS01000132.1:24777-25267 GCA_005882975.1 Bacteroidota bacterium
TATTCTTCAATCAAGCTTTCAACTTTCAACTTTGAACTTTCAATTTCTTTCATTATCCACCTGTCCTCATCATCTAATATATCTTCATGAAACTTCGGCACTTTGCTGTTGCAAAGCTTATGCATTAATACCCATGTACGATTAACAAAGTTTCCGAAGATAGAAGCCAGTTCATTATTATTCCTGTCCTGGAAATCCTTCCATGTAAAATCATTGTCTTTTGTTTCCGGCGCATTCGCACATAGCACATACCGGAGTACATCTTCACAACCCGGAAAATCTTTTATATAATCAGGCACCCACACCGCCCAGTTGCGACTGGTACTTACTTTATCACCTTCAATATTTAAAAATTCATTGGCAGGAACGTTATCAGGTAAAACAAAATTTCCATGCGCCTTTAACATGGCAGGGAAAATAATACAATGGAAAACGATATTATCCTTACCAATAAAATGAACAAGCTTTGTATCTTCTTTACACCAGTAGT
>VBAS01000432.1 GCA_005882975.1 Bacteroidota bacterium
TATATTTATTTTTACTATTCCGGGATTTTTTCTGCAAAAACACCTTGAAAAAAATAATAGTTCTTATGTTCAACCTTTAAACGTATCTTTTTCTCCCGCACCACAAGTACAACATGAAAAAACAGCATTATTTGTTCCTTTTTGGACTATAGATAAAACTATCTTTGATAAAGAAAATTATTCTGCTCTTATTTATTCTGGTGTTATTGCAAATGAAAATGGAATTGACACAACAGGACAAACATATAGTAAACTTACTGATTTTCTTTTGCAAAGTGATCAAAACAAAAAAAAATTACTGACAATACAAATGACAAATGCGCTGGTGAATACCAGAGTTTTACAAAATATTTCATTACAGCAAAAAATAATCGACCAGTCACTTATACTTGCAAAAGAAAATAATTTTAATGGAATTGTTTTAGATTTTGAATTTTCTGCATTACCATTTGCTTCTATTACCGAAAGCATAACAAATTTTATCACGCGTTTTTCTCAAAAAACTCATAAGAGTAATGTATCATTTGCAATAACATTGTATGGTGATGTATTTTATCGCCCCCGCCCGTACAATGTTGCTCTGTTGGCAAAACAAGCAGATGAAGTTATGGTTATGGCATATGATTTTCATAAAGCAAAAGGAGATCCGGGTGCAAATTTTCCTTTAACTGCAACAAAAGATGAAGACTATGATTTTACTATTATGGTTGATGATTTTCTAAAAAAAGTCCCGAAAGAAAAATTAACTATTATTTTCGGGATGTACGGATATGACTGGAAAACAGGAGAGAGAGGACAATCAATTATGCCGGCAACATCACTCAGCCTGAATCAAATAAAACAAAAATTTCTTATGTCGTGCAAGTTTACTACATGTAAAATTACTCGTGATTCTTTGTCAACAGAAACAAAAATAACCTATACAGACAATGAAAACACAAATCATGTGGTGTGGTTTGAAGATGAAGAATCAGTAAAAAAGAAAAAAATATTTATCGAAACAAAAGGAATTTTCTCAACTGGCATGTGGGCGTATTCGTATTTTTAATAACAGCGCTGGCATAAGTTCGTATGGATCAGATGGTAGAATAACAGAGATTTTTTTAGCGTACGAATTATTAGCAAAAACTTCTCCAAAATTTATTGATCCAACTTGGGATACGGGAACAAATGCAGGCGCTTACGCGCGAGAAAGAAGTAAATATAATCTGGGGATTGGTGGTTTACTAAAGACGGTTACCTCTTTATTGTCTGGAATTAAAATGGTTATTGCTGAAGGAATAACGTGGACTTTTATTGTATGTGCATCTGGTAAGGGGGTTCCGTCTATCTGTATTGCTGTTGATTCGTCTAAAGTAAGAATGAATTTTCCCCCTTTACTATAATGGCTTCCTGGAAACTGTTTTCCGGGAGTCTTCATAGCACGTAATCCAGGAATTGCTGCATTAAATCCTCTTCTTCCAAAAAATGATTCAGATTCTAATTCTCCGTCATCGCATGTGGCTTCTGGTCTTAGTTTCGTAAATACTAAACTTGGTGTATTTTCAAACCATGTCTGTAATATATATCCATCAAATACTTCCTTATCATTGACAGATAGTTTTCCATAAATGCCTTTATATGTTATTCCATGAATTAGACCTGGTAAATAATATCGACCTTTTCCTCTTCTTCCCGATTTTTGTGCTGCTTTTACCGCTTTTGCAGAGGCTCCAACATCCGCGAGATTAACAAAACGTTCACCATTTATGCTTCCAAGATCAATATTTCTTAATACTCCACGAGTGAATAATTCTTCTATCGCTTCCTCTGGTTGATTTTTTGGTAACAATAAGTCCTGTCCCAGAAGATCGAATGTTCCTGTACATATAGGTGCAACTATTATTTGTGATTTGGTTTCATCTGGTTCTTTTAAAGGTAGTCCTTTTATTATTTCACCAAATGTTCCATCTCCTCCTACGCTAATTAAAAGATCATGTTCTTTCTCTTTTGCTGAAGCAGCAATCTCAGTAGCATGACCTCGTCTTTCTGTATAGTAAATTTGTACTTTTGGTCCATGAGTTTGTATCTTTTTACCAATCTGATTAACCTGTGTTATTATCTTAGCTTCTGATAGAGTTCCCGCTATCGGGTTACAAATAATTCCAACATTTTTTGCCTGTTCTATCATGCCGCGATACTAGCACCATGAGACTTTGATTGAGTCTGGTACAAAACTAAATAAAGGTTGGATTGACAATAAAAAAAGCAGCTGACACACTGATTGTATTGTTGGAACAATAAGATCGGAGGTGACAGCTGTTATGATACTTGTACCAAAAATGCCAAAAAAAGTACAGTTTGTAATGCAATTTTCTTTTCCGCTTGTTAGAACACTTTCTCAAAAAACGAAGACAGAACAATTTGTCGGAGGCAGACCCCGGTATGATCGGGAGAAACTGTTTGGATGGTTACTGATAAAGAAAGTGACGAATTGGGATTATCGAACAATAGCTTCAATGGCAGGCGTATCGCATCCAACACTGATACGAGCAAATGATTTTTTCTTGCAGAAAGGTATCTATGACAAAATCTTTGTTGATTTAGTAAAGCAAGCATACAAACAAGGACTGATTCGTGGGAAATATGTTGCCATGGATTCTTCTTTTGTCAAAACCTTTTCAAAAAAAGAAGAGCTTGGTTCTGAAGGGTGGAATGATTTCAAGAAAGGCTATGGATTCAAACTGCATCTACTCATTGATTGTGAGACAAAATTTCCCATCGCTTTACTGGTGACAAATGGACTTGCAAATGATATGACACTGGCAATTCCTCTGCTCAAAAAGGCACGATATTGGTTGAAAAAATGTGGCTACGTATTAGCAGACAAAGGATATGATTGGGGAGATATTGTGAACTGGGTAGTGAAGAAACTTCATGCCAAAGCAGGGATACCAATCAAGAAGACCTATAAAGGGAAAGATGGAAACAAAGGAGGCAATTTCTTGAACTGGCAACTTAAAGCAAAAGGAAGAACATTGAAGAAAAATATTTACAACAAGAGAACAGAAGTTGAACGAGTATTTTCCCGACTAAAAAGAACATTTCATCTTGGAAAAGAAGAAACGAGAGGATTTCTTGCATTTGCAAAAAACGTCTATCTGACGTTAATTTGTTACATGCTCAAGCTCTTTGACATTGCTATCTCAGCCTGACACGAGTTTTGTACCAGACTCAGCTAATTTTGTTTGACAACAAATACGTTTTATGTAACGCTTATCATAATGGAAGAAGTAGGTGATAATCAATCTGTACCTGTGGTAAATTCCCAAAATCAAAATAAATGGCTTGTTATTGGATTAAGCCTTTTTATTTTTGCATGTGCATTTATGATTACCGGTTATAGATTAGGAAGTGACCTTACAAGAAAATTAATCTCTCAAACAGCAACACCTGCTGTAACACCTGTTCTTACCTCTACAGGAAGTA
>VBAS01000133.1:0-406 GCA_005882975.1 Bacteroidota bacterium
AGATTTTCTAACATTCACTCTTGCGCGGATGTTAGGGCCGGATGTGTTCCGTCATATTTTCCCATTTCAATTTGTTGATGATCGGGGCGCAGCACTTGCCCGTGTATTAGAGAAAGGTCCGCCGGAAAATTGTTTGTTGTATGATAGTATGAACACTAAATTTTCAGAATTGATCACGCAAAAAAAACAACCTTATTTTCTTCCCGTTCTGTGTATAAACACAACACGAATGCAGGATGGATTGCCAGCAGTTATTTCAAATATTGATTTTTCAGATCCCCGTTTTAATCAACGTCTTGATTTCTTAGATCTTCTTGAGGAAAAAGAAGATATTAAGCTCAGCACGGCAGTAGTGCTTGGAGCCAGCTTTCCTTATATAAGTCCAGCCGGAAGAGTTGACTCAGCA
>VBAS01000133.1:539-15373 GCA_005882975.1 Bacteroidota bacterium
TGAAGATCTATATACTTCATATTGCCAATAGCCCGAATGAACGAATGCCATTGGAAAAAGTAAACCCCATGATCAATGATCTTGCAGCCCCTGTAAAAACACTGCTGGGTGCTTACGGAACACAGACAACAGTGAATGATAACAGATTATTGAATCTTATGAAATATCATTTCCCGAACGACACGTTATACCGGAAAATTAATTTATATGATGATGGAGATAATCCTAATTATTCAATGAACTGGGTAATATCAGAAAAGCTTTTAAGATCGATGAATGAAAGTTTGCTTCGTAATAAGGAATTAAAAAAAATGACAGATAAGTTGAATGCAAACAAATGATCATGAGTCAATGTAATTTTTGCGGACATCAAGTTGAATTGGTGCATGTGCATGGTCATTATCAATGTCCTGTTTGCAAAACAAATGCAATGCCTTGTTGTGATGCAGATAACTGTGATACAAATATATTACTGAAGAATAATGAGGAGCTCAAATTCCAAACTTTGAGCTCCGAACCTCCAACTAATTAATCCTTACGGCAGTGCCTGTAGCTACTACCATCAGCATACTTCCATTGGCGCCGACTGTTTCAAAATCAAGATCAATACCTACTACGGCATTTGCTCCTAAAGTTTGTGCCTTCTGAATCAATTCATGCATTGCATTTTGCTTAGCTTCGTCAAGTACTTTTTCATAAGTGCCACTGCGACCACCAAAAAAATCACGAAGTCCTCCTAAAATATCTTTAAAAAAATTGGCCCCAATAATTACTTCGGCAGAAATAACCCCATAGTATTGTTCTATGTTTTTGCCTTCAATATTAGGTGTGGTGGTTGTTATCATTTTTGCTTATTGTTTACCAGATAAAAATAATAAGATTTATCCGGGCACGTCATTTGTTACAGGTATTTTTTAACTTAGGTTTGCTCTGAAAAAATAATAATTCATGAAAAGGCTCTTATTTACCATTGTTCTTTCTATTACTTTTATTTTAAGATCCTCGGCTGACGAAGGCATGTGGTTGCCATTACTACTCGGACAGCAAGTGTATAATGATATGGTGAAACGAGGATTAAAACTTTCAAAAGAACAATTATATAGTATCAATAAACCTTCACTCAAAGACGCCATTGTTATTTTCGGTGGCGGCTGCACCGGGGAAATTGTCAGCTCTGAAGGATTGATCTTTACTAATCATCACTGCGGCTATGATGCCATCACTTCTGCCAGTACTCTTGAGCATAATTATTTGCGAGATGGCTTTTACGCAAAAGGAAAAGCTGACGAAATTCCTTCCAGTCTTTCAGTTCAATTTCTTTTACGAATAGAAGATGTGACACAGATGGTGATGGATTCATTAACTGGATTAACTGGCATCGAAAGAATTCAAAGACAAACAAGAGCTATTAATAACCTGAATGCAAAATTTTCTGATGCTTCGCAATTTATTGAAGCAAGGGTCAGCAGTCTCTTTAAAGGCAATCAATTTTTACTTTTTGTTTACCAGCGTTATAAGGATGTTCGTCTTGTTGGCGCACCACCGGAGAGTGTGGGAAAGTTTGGCGGCGATACTGATAATTGGGAATGGCCACGTCACACTGGTGATTTTTCAGTTTTTCGTGTTTACATGAGCAAAGACGGTAAGCCTGCGGAATATAGTGAAGAAAACATTCCATTAAAACCAAAATGGTTTTTACCAGTTTCAATTAGAGGTTTTAAAGATGGTGACTATACGATGATCTATGGTTATCCTGGAAGTACAAACCGGTATGAGACTTCTTTTGGAGTAAAGTTGAAAACAGATATTGATAATCCAACATTGGTAAAGTTGCGTGAGGTGCGGTTGAAATATATGTTTGAAGAAATGAAAAAAGATCCGGAGATCAAATTGCAATTAGCAACTGACTATGCAAGTATTGCAAACTATTGGAAATTTTATGATGGCGAAAGTAAACAGTTGTTGAAGTACGATGTGTTCGGTCAAAAGAAAAAAGCAGAGGAGGTTTTTATTAATTGGGCAAAAGGCAAACCTGCGTATTCTACAATTTTTGAAGATTGGAGAAAAGCCTACGACGAGTGGAGGCCTTATGCCAAACATCGGATGTATATTAATGAAGGTATTTTTGGTTCACCCCTAATAGCTTTCGCTGCTTCATTACAACAAATTGAAACAGCTTTGGTGCAACAGGGAAAAACAGCAGCAGAAATAAAAAAGGCGCTGGATGAAGCGGGAAAAGCAAGAACTACTTTTCTTAAAAACGAGAACAAAGCTTCGGATGAAAAAATAGTAGCAGATATTACGATGATGTTTTATCAGGATGTTGATAAACAACAGCATCCTATTGATTTTTATAGAACCCAGGTGCAACCCTGGGGAAAATTAGATGACGAACAAACTTATAAAAAATATGCAAGGCATATTTTTGAAACTACAATGATCTTTGATGATGCCAAATGGAATGCGTTCGTTAAAAATCCTGATGGCAATGTATTGCAGGATGATCCGGCGTATGCGCATGCGAGTGCATTTCTTATTAATTACCAAAGCAAGTACTCGGCAAAATTCCAGCAGTTTTCAACAAAAAATATTGAATACGGTAGGTTATATTTAAAAGGGATCATGGAAATGGATACCGTAAAAGCAAAAATGATGTACCCTGATGCCACATTTACGATGAGAGTGAGTTTTGGAAATGTAAAAAGTTACCGGCCCAGGGATGCTGTATTCTATGATTATGTCTGTACCATGAAAGGTGTTCTTCAAAAATACATACCTGGCGATTACGAGTTTGACCTGCCTGCCAAAGAGATCGAACTTGCGAAGAAAAAAGATTTTGGTCAATACGCAGATAAATTAAAAAAAGACCTGGTAGTTTGTTTCATTACAACCAATGATATTACCGGAGGCAATTCGGGTTCACCCGTCATTGATGCCAATGGCAATTTATTGGGACTTGCTTTTGATGGTAATTATGAAGCATTAAGTCATAAAATTGCTTTTGACAAAGATCTCAACCGTACCATTTGCGTGGATGTTCGCTACATACTTTGGTGTATTGATAAATTAGGCGGTGCTCCAAACATTATTAAAGAACTGAAACTGGTAAAATAGTCAAAAGTTAGGGTAACCAATATTTACTTAACATTGCATCACAACTTTTCTTGTGAAGTCATTCAGTAATGCTTTAATATTTTTTTTCTTACTCAGCAATAGTTCCCTGTTTGCGCAGGTAAAATTTAGCGCAGCCACCGACATTTCTGTAATGCACAATTTTGATCCTCAGCAAAAATTTACTGTAATTGGTCAAACCATTTTGCCGCAGTGGCATTTTGATAAAAAAAACACCTTGTATGCATGGCTTCTTTATCATGCCAATGGAAAATATGAAAACACACTTATTGCTACCGCTAAATCTCCGGGCACCCAACCGCAAACGATCTCCTTTACGAATCAATCAGTAATGAGGCTGCGTCAAATTTCTTTTGGATTCAAAAGATATATTATTGGATCATATGATAATCTTGAAAATTTTAATTTTTATGCGGCTGGCGGTTTTGGAGTGATGTATGGCAATGCATCCAATACATTTTCTACCAATATAGATACTGCCCTGTACAATATACAGTACAATGTTTCACATGGTAGAGGAGATTTTAAAAGACTGACGTTTGATATTACTGGTGGCTTTGAATTTCCCGTTTCATATGAGATGTATATATATTCTGAAGTAAGAATGTATATACCCACAACCGATTATCCGAGCAAGTATCTTTTAAATAATTCACATGCGCCGTTGCTTGGCAGCATAAACATTGGCATTAGAATTATATTTGATGCAGACCCTTAAAATAATTTCATGAAAGAAAAACAAGTTATTTCTCAGGTAGAGATCTATAAACTACGCATGCCATTAATTGAGCCATTCATTACTTCTCTGGCTTATGAAACACATGTTGAAAATGTGATCGTAGTTATGAGAACTGAATCAGGTATCACCGGATTCGGTGAAAGCAGTCCTTACATGCCCGTGAATGGTGAAAGTATTGACACTTGCTTTATCGTCGGACAATATTTTGCCAAATTATTAAAGGGAGTAAATGCATTAAAGCTGCAAGAGAATCTTGCTGCAATGGACAAATTAATTTATGCCAACACAAGTATTAAAAGCGCATTTGATATTGCCTTACATGATATCATTGGTCAGCATAAACAAGTGCCGCTTTATAAATTGTACGGCGGCAAAAACAATAAGGAGCTTGTAACAGATTATACCGTAAGTCTTGATAATGCCGAAAAGATGGCAGCAGATGCTTTGAAAATAAAAAACCAGGGTTATCCTTCTATTAAAGTAAAGCTTGGTGAGTCAAAGAAAAAAGATGTGGAAAGAATAAGGATGATACGTGAAGCCGTCGGCGATGATATTCCTGTTCGTATTGATGCCAACCAGGGCTGGAGTGTAAGGGAAGCGATCGAAACATTGACAGCACTCGATGAATATGATGTTGAACATTGCGAAGAGCCGATCGCCAAATGGAATTTCATGCAATTAAAAAAAGTAAAAAAGAAAAGCCCCATACCCATAATGGCAGATGAAAGTTGCGGTGACGCACATGATGCAGCAAGATTACTAAAACTGAAGGCATGTGATATGTTTAATATAAAAGTTGGAAAGGCCGGAGGTGTTTTGAATGCTTATGAAATTGTAAAGTTGGGTGACAAAGCAAAAATGCATATGCAGGTTGGCGCTTTTCTGGAATCAAGACTAGGAATGACAGCCTCTGCGCATCTTGCACTGTGCAGTGATCATATTGTTCATTGTGATTTTGATACACCACTCATGTTTTCAGAAGATATAGTGGCCGGAGGATTAACATATCACGCCAACGGCGTTATGAAAGTTCCTGATACGCCGGGATTAGGAGCAACTATTGATCAAACCCAGCTAGATAAATTGGAGAAAGTGGTAATTTAATTAATCAGCAAAACTTCTAAATCCTTGTTTCCAGTGATACTGGTTCATCCTTTGTCTGGTTAAGTTTCCCTGCATATGCCGTGATAAGTGAAATAAAAGAACCAACACCAAAATTTCCAAGTGTTGTTATAAATAGTATAGGAAACAATATACCAGATGGTTTACCTGAACGCATGGCCGCAGGCAGATCTTCCACTATTTGATCAGGATGAGTAGTTGTAAACACGTTTGGAAAGAAAAAGAAGAAGATCATTACTACAAGTACTGTAGCAATCAATACACCAGTTATAGTTGCTAAATGTCCAGAAAAGATCATTGATAAAGTTCTTTTCTTATCATATGGCTGCCTGATGAGTTTTAACGTATAAATAAAAATTGTAAGCATAAACAAACCACTGCCTATAAACAAGATGTAAAAATTTTCATAGTCATTGCGAATAAGAAAAATTATATAAGGAATTATATATACAAGCGCAGCAGCTGAACCATAGAGAAAATACTGTTTTAAATGTTGTTTGTTTAGAAGTGGATTTATCATGATTAACTATTTAAAATAATCCGCCAAAAAATTATGCCAGCAAAAAGAGTTTTAAAGCCTTTCATTTTTGTGGCAATACTTCTACAATTCAAATCAGCGATCAACCATCAAAGCTTTATTGAATATTACAACCTATAGACCTTTCTTGACATATATTTCTTTACATGGCAATCACCCTTGATACACCACTGATGTTTTCGGAAGATATTCTTAGGATGGGTTAACTTATCATGCAAACGGTGTGATGAAAGTTCCTGATGCGCCGGGGTTAGGTGCGACTATTGCTCAATCACAGTTAGATAAATTGGAAAAAATAAATATATAGAGTTACAGTCACAAAACATTCTTTTTATAATATAGGATCAACAATTTAACTTTAGAAGACATTCGTGGTACCCAAGATGATCGGAGGCGAAACAATCTATTCTTAGAATATTCTCAATAAAAACATTTTATACCTCAACCACATGAATTGTTTGCTGAAAAAAATCTGTTTTGTCTTCTTATTCTGTTTACTTCTTCATCCATTCTGTTTTGGGAGAGAAAAAACAGATACTAATATTATCACTCCACGCATGCGGGTAATTGTAGACAATGATTTTGGTGGCGACCCTGATGGGTTGTTTCAATTAGCTCACATACTATTATCTCCTTCTGTAGATGTAAGAGCGATTATTGGCTCACATCTTAATGCAGCTGATGGCTTTGACAAATCGAAAACACAAGCTGAAAATGCCGCAAAAAAAGCCAGGGAGTTAATACAAACAATGGGAATAAAAAACAGTATTCCCGTAATAGCAGGATCAAACGTTGCTATGCAAAATGATAGCACGCCTGTAAAAAGCGAAGCTGTAAATTTTATTATCAAGGAAGCTTTAAGAACAGATACGCAACTGCCTTTATATGTTCTTTGTGGAGCAGGGCTTACAGAAATTGCATCGGCTGTTTTGACAAATCCTCAAATTGCAAACAAGATCACCTTGATCTGGATCGGGGGACCCGAATATACTGACCTTGCTTTTCCACCTCCCAACTATACAGTGATCGAATACAATTTAAACATTGATATTGCAGCGGTAAGAGCAATATTCAATCGTTCTGATATTGCGATCTGGCAAGTTCCGAGAAATGCATACCGACAGGCTATAATTTCTTACACACAATTGCTTTTGAAAGTAAAACCGATAGGTAAAACCGGAATGTATTTGTGTGAACAGATCGAAAGAGTAATGAGCATCACGCAAAAGTTTAATCTTAATCTTGGCGAAGTTTATATACTTGGCGATAGCCCTTTGGTTTTACTGACTGCCTTACAGTCATCATTTGAAGCAGACCCTTCATCTAGCGACTATGTAATTAGATTGTCTCCGAGGATCAGCGAGCATGGTACATATGAGTTCAATAACAAAGGAAGGAATATCCGGGTTTATACCCGCCTTGACATTAACCTGATGTTTGAGGATTTTTTTGCAAAGCTTGAATTGATGAACAAATAAAAAATGAAAAGTCAAAGTTTTTGACCTTTATCAAAAACTCCTTTCTGTTTCATGTTTATCTTGACGTAGTCTTACGATTTGTTTTTAAAATATCTTCTTACACTTCAAAATGCTAATATGAAAAGTTCAATTTTCGGCCTACTGTTGATAGCCTTCGTGGCCATTACTTCACATGCTCAAATAACAACCGGTGAAAATATTGCTGTCACTAATACGGAATCTGGTAAGGTTCGCGGATATATTCATAATTCCATTTACACGTATAAAGGAATTCCTTATGCTGAAGCAAAACGTTTTGAAATGCCTCAAAAACCGAAACCTTGGCAGGGCATTCGTAGCTCAATGAGCTATGGGCCGGTTGCTCCCTTAACGGATCCAACAACATCTGTGCAGGATGAAAGCGAATTTGCATTTCATCATGACTGGGGATATACAAATGAAGATTGTTTGCGATTAAATATCTGGACCTCTGGGATCAATGATGGGAAGAAACGTCCTGTTATGTTTTGGATCCATGGCGGAGGCTTTACTGCCGGCTCATCACAAGAATTGCCTTCTTATGATGGTGAAAATCTTTCAAAGAAAGGAGATGTAGTTGTTGTATCGATCAATCATCGTTTGAATATTTTAGGATTTTTAGATCTGTCTGCTTATCAGCTAATCTTAGTATACTCGACATTAAAGCAGCTTTAGAATGGGTGAGAGATAATATTTCAAACTTTGGTGGAGATCCGGGTAACATTACAATCTTTGGTCAATCAGGTGGCGGAGCCAAAGTAAATACACTTATGGCAATGCCATCAGCAAAGGGATTATTTCATAAAGCGATCAATGAAAGCGGTTCTTTCAGAACAGATATGCTGGATAAACAATCTACCCAGGCTATTGCTGCTGAGGTACTGAAGACGCTCAGTCTCCAGGCAAACCAGGTAGATGATCTTCAGAAAATACCATTTGCTCAATTAAGCGACGCAGGAAAAAAAGCATTGAAGACAGTTGCTGATCAAATGAAAGCCGCAGGTAAAACGTTGCCAGGTTTTGGATTGGGCTGGGGACCAAGTGTTGACGGTGAAGATCTTCCTTACCAGCCTTTTTCTAAAGAAGCATTTGAGTTATCGAAAAACATTCCGTTGATGATCGGTACTGTTAAGAATGAATTTATGCCTTCTTTATTTTCTGGAATGCCCAATGCACCGCTTGATAAAGTGATGGAGTATATTAAAAAACAACAAGGCGATAAAGCAGATGCATATATAGCCGCTGTAAAAAAAGCTTATCCTGATGATACCAAACCTACTGATCTGATGGACGTCGATGTGATCTTCAGGCCGGGAGCTGTTTCACAAGCAAATGAAAAATCTGCTTTACAAAATGGAGCCCCTGTTTACATGTATTTGTTTACATGGCAATCACCGGTTATGGATGGAAAGTATAAAGCAGTTCATTGTATGGAACTGGCTTTTGTATTTAATAATATTAATCGTTGTGAAGAGATGACGGGGGGTGCTAAAGAAGCATATGCATTGGCAGATAAAGTAAGTGGAGCCTGGATAAATTTTGCAAGGAACGGAAACCCTAATCACAAAGGGTTACCTAACTGGCCGGCTTATAATTCAACCAATACCTCTACTATGCATTTCAATAATCAGTGCGTTGTCAAACCGCAAATGGATAAAGATCTTTTTGCGTTAGTGGCGCCAAAATTATAATCACATTAAATGAAAATTAGGAAAATCTAACCAAGACGATGATGTAAATTCATTTTGAATGAAAAAATAGCCGTTCAGTGGCTTGGAAAAAAATTTATCATATATTTAAGTAAAGAATATCTTGTCAACAATAAAAACCTAAACCATGGAACAAGCACAAAAAAAATCAGTAGCGGTAATAATCGTAAATGGATTTTTCCTGTTCGTTCTGAACGTAGTTTTAATGATAATCATAGGTTACCTGACTCTGGATTCAGAGGCCAACACAAATAGCCGCATCGGCGCTTATTTATTAAGTTTTTTCATCCCAATTTTTATTGTTCTAAAAACCAAAAACATGGGCGGGCTAGAACGAATGCTAAAATTCGGATTTGGTTTTATTTTTTATATTATCACGGCATTAATTATGGTTCGCTTTCCCAACACTCTACTTACTGGCTTAATTCCATGCCTAATTATCGCTCTTGCAACTTTATATTATGGGAAAGAAGTCATTAAGATGAACTAACCATTTTTCTTCGCACAATGAACAATTGAAAAATAATATTTTTCCCTACGAACTTATTTGATTCACTTTTACACGATATTGGTATAAGTTGCTGATGTAATCCTTAAAGAAAATTTCCTTCTCAATTACCTACTTTTATTTAAATTCAATTTCCATTGAAACCTTATCTCATGCACCTGAAATTGCTCATTTACCTTTTTGCAGCAGTAATCATTTTACATCAACCACTATTTGCACAAGAGGATACCACAATAAAATCTAAGTCAAAAGCTTCTTCCAAGGCAAATTTAAAAGACACTTTAGATGGCAAGTTTGATTTCAGCAGTTTTTTAATAGACGCCAAAGGTTTTATTCCTGTTCCCTTTATCATCACCGAACCTGCAGTTGGCGGACTTGGCTTAGCAGTGGTGCCAATATTTCTCACCCCTAAAAAAAAACCAGCAGGCTATACTGGTTATATCGCACCTGATATTACAGCAGCCTTTGCAATGTACACGGTCAACAATAGCTGGATGGTTGGAGGAATGCGGATCGGCAGCATTCCGGCAAAAGGATTAAAATACAGAATTGGAGGTGGAATCGCTGATCTGAATTTATCTTTTTACAGGGACATCGCTAACAAAGGAGAAAAAGAATTTGAATTCAGCGTTAAAGCTGTACCGCTGATCTTTTCTTTGTCAAAAAGAATATCTAAGCAGGAAGTATATCTTGGAATGCAATATTTTTTTGCGAAAAATAAATTGACCCCGTTGTTTATAGACAGCCTGCCTTCATCAATTAAATCGGGAGAATTCGAAAGCAATGTCGCCAGCCTGGGAACATTTATTGATTGGGACAAGCGGGATAATTTTTTTACACCCGATAAAGGTGCAAGAATAAATATTGCATATAGTGCGAACGATAACTGGACAGGAAGTGACTTTACTTATCAAAAACTTTCCGGGACTTTGAATTGGTTTATTCCTGTGCAAAAAAATTGGATCAGCGGATTCAGAGTAGAAACAAATTTTATGTTTGGAGATCCTCCTTTTTATGCTTTGCCATCGCTTGCATTACGAGGTGTGCCTGCTGTCAGGTTCCAGGGATATACAACTGCCCTGGTAGAAACAGAACAACGAATTGATCTTAGTTTGCGATGGAGTGCAGTAGCTTTTGCAGGTTTGGGAAAAGCACTGGATCGCAATGAAAGCTTTGGCAATGCCGAAACAGCTTACAATTTCGGAGGTGGATTTCGTTATCTTATTGCAAGATTATTCAGGATAAGAGCAGGAATAGATGTTGCGAAAGGACCAGATAGCTGGGGATGGTACATAGTTTTCGGGCACAACTGGAACCGGTAATTATTTTGTAGGGACATTGTCTTTCCACCTCCACAAATACATACATGCATAAGTGCGGTAAGGCGCCCATTGCTCTGCTATCTTAAGGATCTTAGCATTCATTATTTTTTTTTTGCGATGCTTCAGATCGTATAAACCAATTACCGCTTGTTGCAAACCAAGATCATCAATTGCAAACAGGTCTTCGCGGCCGAGAGCAAACATCAACAACATTTCAGTTGTCCAGCGCCCAACGCCTTTTATCTGAGTTAAATATTCGATCACTTCTTCATTGCTCATTTTTGAAAGTTTTTTATGATCCATTCCCTTTTCCATTTCAAACCTCGCCACATTCTGAACATAGCTCACTTTAGCATTGCTTAAACCAATGGCTCTAAGTTTTGCAAAAGGAGTATCAACGATCTGTTGAGGCGTTGGTTCACCGCCATACAAATCAATAAAGCGTTGCTTGATAACACTTGCAACCTTAGTAGACAACTGCTGGCTCATGATAGAATAACAGAGATATAAATAAAGATTTTTCTTCTTATTCAATTTGAAGGTGCCGTGATCCCTGATCAGCTTTTTTAATTTTTCATCTTTTGATAAGTGAGAGACATAATGCATAGCACGACGATTAGATTGATTTTAAAAATGATTATGAGGAAATTAAATACAAACCATGTTCGAAGTAAAAAATGTTTTTGATTAGCGAAACTGACCATTCAGAATCTAAGGCCCCATTATTTCCTCTTTAATCCAAACAAATCCTATAAATCGTGGTTCTGCTATTCTATATTCCAGCTCATCCCTCCATCCTTCTCATCTTTTAAGCTTATACCGAGTTTAGTCAGTTGATTTCTTATTTTATCGCTGGTGGTAAAATCTTTTTTTCCTTTGGCTTCTTTGCGAATATCGATCAACAGGTCCATCACACCTTTCAGCTTTTCATTATCTGCTTCTGTCACACCTTTCAATCCTAAGATGTCTTCGATATAAACTTTCATTTGCTTCTGTAGCAATTCAAAAGTTTCTTTACTCAATGCCGAAACAGAAATTGTTTTATCCCTCATGCTGTTGATCACGGGTACCAGCTCAAACATATTCGCCATTACTTTAGCAGTACTAAAATCATCATCCATGAATCCATCAAATTCGGCTACAAGGTTTTTCACTTTTGCATCAAGTTCGTCATCTGCTCCGTGACTCCCGACTCCTGACTCCCAACTCATAACTTCCAACTTTTCATACGCTTCCCACAATCTTTTCAACCCTTTCTCCGCTGCCTGCAATGCTTCATTACCAAAATCGAGTGTACTGCGATAATGTGTTTGCAAAATGAAAAACCGAACTACCATCGGGTGATACGCTTTCTCCAATGCAGGATGATCTCCGCTAAAAAGTTCGGTGAGCTTGATCACATTGTTATAGCTCTTTCCCATCTTCTTACCGTTAATGGTGATCATGTTATTATGTATCCAATACCGGACCGGAACTACATGATTGCAGATTGTGCTCTGTGCGATCTCGCTTTCATGATGCGGAAATAAAAGATCCATGCCACCACCATGAATATCAAACTGCGCTCCTAAATATTTTGTTGCCATTGCCGAGCATTCAATATGCCAGCCTGGAAAACCAACTCCCCATGGACTTTTCCAACGCATAATATGTTCCGGCGCTGCGTTTTTCCATAATGCAAAATCAGCGGTATCTCTTTTTTCTTCCTGCCCATCTAACTCCCGGGTAGTTTCCAGCAGATCATCGATCACACGACCACTCAATTTTCCATAATCATGTGATGCGGCATATTTCTTTACATCAAAATATACAGAACCATTCGCTTCATAAGCATATCCTGCTTTTATGATCTCTTCGATCATCCCTATTTGCTCAACAATATGTCCTGTCGCAGTTGGTTCGATCGTTGGCTTCAGTGTATTGAATTGTTCCATTGCCCAATGATAAAGATTGGTGTACTTCTGCACCAGTTCCATTGGTTCAAGTTTTTCCAATATGGCTTTCTTAGAAATTTTGTCTTCTGCCTCACGACCTTCTTCTTCAAAATGTCCCGCATCGGTGATGTTGCGAACATAACGCACCTTGTTGCCAAGATGCATCAAATAACGATAGATGACATCAAAAGTTATATAGGGCCGTGCATGACCCAGATGCGATTCACCGCTAACTGTTGGTCCGCACACATACATTCCCACATGCCCGGGAGTGATAGCTTTGAAAATTTCTTTCTGTCTTGAATACGAGTTATATATTTTTAGTTCGCTCATGTTAATTTGTTTTCAACACAGAGAAACAGAGTTGATGAGTTATACCGAAGTTCTCTGTGCTGCTCCGCTGCTTCGTGTCTCCGTGTTGAATTGTTCAATAGAGTTACCGAACGTACAAGAGTGCGACGCAACGAAAGATAAATAGTAATTAAAAAGCCTGGTTAATAATAGAACTGTGGCAAAAATAGGGCTTACACCCCGTGAAAGGAAATACAACAACATCGTGAATGAAGAAGCTTTACCATGAAATGAAGATATTATTTTTTCTTTAGCTCAACATCAGCCATTATCATAAAATGATCAGAAAGATATTTTACAATCCTGGTAAACTGTTTTATACTAAATTGATCATCGGTCAGGATATAATCAATGCGAAGCGTGGGAGAAAGCGAGGAAAAAGTACGGCCAATGCCAAATCCTTTTTCCAGGAATGCATCTTGCATATCGCCACGGATGGTAAAATAGGTATATGAATTAGGGGTATCATTCAGATCACCACAAAAGATGGTGGGATAAGGACTGTCATCCATTATTTGCCGTACAATATCGGCCTGTGAGGCCCGAAGTATGATGGCTTTGCGGAGTTTAGCCAGCACAGTTTTTGAATTACCGATCAGGCTGTCGCTGGCGGTTTTGATCTCATCGATCGCTTCATAATCTTTTTGCCTGAACTGTACAGATTGAAGATGCGTGGCAAAAACTCTTATCGTATCATCATTCACTTTTATATCAGCATGCACCAGCGCCTCGGTCATACTTGGTCGGAAATATCGGACAAGGCCTGTATCGAGCATCGGGTATTTTGAAAAAATTGCTGCTCCTATAAATTGCTTGTCGCCATCAGGATCATAGGAAAAGTAATGGTAAGGATAGCCCATTGCTTTTATTTCGCTGATATTATTATAAAAAGCGGAATCAGGCGAGTGAAAAAATTCTTCCAGGCAAAGAATATCTGGATCCTGCTTGTGTATCTGGTCAAGCATCTTTAATCTTATCTGACTTTTTTCGTTGCTGTTTCTTTTCCATTCAAGAAATCTTGCCACATTCCAGCTGGCGATCCGTATTTGATTTGGTTTTTTTTGATATTGAAAAGCGGAGGGTGCGTTAAATGCAATTGAAACATTAATGCTTTTATATCCTGCTAGTAAAACAACTAGTGAATACCAAACTCTTCTTAATTTAAGTATTAACCATAAAAAGATAAAACCGATCAGCAACGCTAATAAAATGGGAAACCCAAGCCCAAGAACCGCGATGACCCACGAGTTCGCAGGTTTAATATAAGGTGCGAGGCAGGATAGTAAATATAAAACCGCCGTAATGATATTGAGTACGACAAGAGTTCTTCTTGTAATGATCCGAAGGCGGGATGGCATTTGTGCAAGTTACGAAGGAAGTTTAGAGTTCGAAGTCAGGAGTCAGTAGTCAATAGTTCAAAACAAATATTTTTTACCTTAACTTTTGACTAGCAACTATTGACTATTTCAAATCTTCCTTGCTTGCTTTTTTTAAAAGGTCTTTTTCTTCATTGGTGAGAGAATGAAAGCCATGCTGGTTGATCTTATCAAGAATTTCATCGATGCGTTGCTGCGAAAGGTTAGGAGTTTTTGTGTAAGGCTTTCTTTCGGTTTTATAAAACAATTCTTCTCTGGGTTTTTTCTTTGGCTTATTAGGATTGAAAAGATTGTTGACCCACTCGAAAAAATTATTGATCCCCACACTCCAATCATAACCTTTGTGCATAGAAAAAATAAAAAGAAAACCAGTTAAGCCGCCGGCAAGATGCGCAATATGTCCGCCTGTATTGCTTACAGGAATAAGTGCCAGGTCTATGATTAGATAAATAACCGTGAGTACCCAAAGAGGAATACCTCCATTGATCATTGGGAAGATCCGATATCCCGGTGCCAGCATAGTAGTTGCTACCACAATAGCCATGATACCTGCTGATGCGCCGGTAGCAGTTGCATTTACTGTACTTAAGGCCGGAATAAAATTATA
>VBAS01000133.1:15404-21381 GCA_005882975.1 Bacteroidota bacterium
CATAAATGAATAAGGGGATTATCTTTTTGTTACCGGTAAGGTCATGAAAAATATAACCAAACATCCAAAGCCAAAGCATGTTGCCGATGATATGCCATAGACCCTGGTGATAAAACATGTGAGTAATAAGTGTCCATGGCTTATGTATGAATTGATTAAAGTTCCCGGGTAAAGCCAGGTTGTAATAGAAATCGTTCATGAACTTCACACCAGTAGTTCCTTCCCGAAAAGAAAAAAAGTAAAAGACCTGGATCAATTGAAATAAAACAAATAACACCAGGTTAATGGTAATAAGCTGTACCAATGCATTCTCCTGCAGGTTATCTGTGAATTTTGAAGTTTTATAATCTCTTTCGTAAATGCCCATAGGGTGAATAATAAAATTGTCAAAAAAGTGAAGTACAAAGTTCCTGAATTTTTATTATTTCATATTTGCCTTCTTAGCTAATAAAATGTTTTTTTATTTGTTTTGTTCCAGATATAAACTAAAATAAATCCAGCAGCCGCACCCCCCAAATGTGCCCAATGCGCAACCCCATCGCTGGTACTTCCCAAGCCTCCGAAAAGATCAAAGCCAATCATAATAAGGATCAACCATTTTGCCTTAATTGGTATTGGAGGAAAAAGGAGCATTAATTCCGTATTGGGAAATAAATAAGCAAAACCTACCATAACACCCATTACGGCTCCTGATGCCCCAACAGCATAATAAGCCCCGGATTGAACCATATCCAAATATTCCGTTTGTCCTGTTGCCTTCATCATTTCTATCGTGGCAAGCACTTTTTCATATTGAAAATATGCAACAGTCATATGAGCCAGCGCTGCTCCAATACCACAAACAAGATAGAAAAGAAGAAATTTTTTAGGTCCCCAAACACTTTCCAAAACTCTGCCAAACATCCATAAAGCAAACATGTTGAAAAAAATATGAGCAATTCCTGCGTGTGTAAACATGTGAGTGAAGATCTGGTAGGGCCTGAAGTTCTCGTGATTGATCGGCCACAAACCAAAAACTCCCTGAAGGCCTTCTTCCTGAAACCCGTCAAAATAAAACTGGTCTTTAAATAAGAATTCAGTCGCAAGAAAAAATAATGCATTAATAAAAATTAAATTCTTAACTACTGGTGGCAGGCTATCGGGTCTTGTGTATCGAAAACTCATTCGGTAAAATTAGGTTAAGAGAATTAAAAGAGAAAAGGAGAATAAGTGTCGGTTTGTTATTTTTTGTTATTGTCGCAATTTCAGTTGAGCCACATTTTCGATATGATGCGTATGTGGGAACATATCTACTGGCTGCACTTTTGTTACCATATATTTTTCATCAAGCAAACGAAGATCTCTTGCCTGCGTGGCAGGGTTGCAACTCACATATACAACAGTTGGCGCAGCTATTTCCAATATTTTCTTTACCAGCTTTTCATGCATGCCTGCCCGCGGGGGATCAGTAATAATAACATCCGGTTTTCCATGAGCGACAAAAAAAGCATCGTCACATATTTTAATAACATCCCCTGCAAAAAACTCTGTATGATGAATGTTGTTTAGCGCCGCATTTTCTTTTGCGTCAGCAATGGCATCAGCGATCATTTCAACACCAATTATTTTTTTTGCCAGTTTGCTTACAAATAAACCAATGCTGCCGGTGCCGCAATAAAGATCATAAACGATCTCGTTACCCGTCAACTCTGCATAGTCTCTTGCAACCTTGTACAGCTTTTCTGCCTGCTTTGTATTCGTTTGAAAAAATGATTTAGGTCCTATCTTGAATTGGAGATCTTCTAATTTTTCAATTACATATCCTTTTCCTGTAACAACAACGGGATCGAGATCATAAAGGCTATCGTTCCATTTTGTATTGATAGTATAAAGTAAAGTTGTGATGCCGGGGACCGTTTTCAATAAATGTTCAAGCAACGGATCTCTTCTGGATCCATCGTCTTCAGCCATTACCACATTCACCATTATTTCTCCCGTTTCGCAGATACGCAACAACACAGTTCTTAAAAAACCAATATGTAATTTTTGGTCATAGAAACTAAAATTATTTTTTCTTGCAAAATCAGTGATCGTTTTCCTGATCACATTTGTTGGCTCCGCCTGCAACCAGCATCTTTCAATCTCAACTACTTTATCAAACAATCCTTTTGCATGAAAGCCAGCAGCGTTCAGATCATTTACTCCATCTTTTCCAAATTCATTTTGAGGGATAAATCTTTTTGAGCTGAAAGTGTATTCAAGTTTATTCCTATACCATTTTGTTTCATCTGCACCGAGCACTGCGGGTATTTGGGGCAATTCAATTTTCCCTATTCTTTTCAAATTATCTTCTACTTGCTGGCGTTTATAAAAAAGCTGTTTATGATACGGCAACATTTGCCATTGACACCCCCCGCATACACCAAAATGCTGGCAAAAAGGTTCAGTTCTTTCTTTTGAGAATGAATGAAACTGTAACGGATAACCTTCGGCCCAATCTTTTTTGCTTTTAACGAGCCTGATATCTACAACATCTCCCGGCACAACTCTTTCAATAAAAACGACTTTACCATCAACCCGGGCAATACTCTTGCCTTCGGCAGCATAATCTTCCACTAATACCCTTTCAAGAACAATATTTTTATTTTTTCTTCTCACGGCGCAAAACTAAGCGTTTCAAGTTCTTAGCCATACAACGATTAACAGGCTATTTGCATCTTTTTACCCTACGGTTGGGGTTTTTGAATAACTTTACCGTTTTATTATCAATACTCGATGAAGCGTATATTTTCACTGCTATTTTACCTTAGCACCACCTATTTTCTTTTTGCACAAACAAACGAGTTTGAGCTTAAAGTCACTTTCAAGCCTTTCAAACATCAATTCATTTATCTCGGCTACCATTATGGCAAGCAAAAGCCCATTATTGATTCCGTAATGCTTGATGATAACAGTACTGGAACCTTTAAAAGAGCAAAAAAATTAGAGAAGGGTATTTACCTTATCGGGTTTCCAAACAGATCTGGATATTTTGAAGTGCTGCTTGACAAAGAACAAAAATTTGCAGTAATTGCCGATTCCGCCAATCTTCTTCCTACCATGAAGTTTATAGGTTCACCAGATAATACATTGTTTTTGCAATACCAGAATTACGCTTCCGCCAAGGGGCGTGAAATTGAAGATGCAAAAAAACAATTGGCGGCCTCAAAAACAAAAGCTGATTCAACAAAATGGACAGACGCTATCATTAAAAGTGATAAAGATATTCAACAGTACCGGCAGGACCTTATTACCAAAAATCCTAATGCTACGATCAGTGCTTTATTAAAAGCGATGAAAAATCCTGAAGTGCCGCCTGCTGCCCAGCATCCCGGTGGAAAATATGATTCCACATTTGCTTATCGTTATTATAAAGATCATTACTGGGATGATACCTGGTTCTTTGATGAACGTCTTGCACGTACATCATTCTTTGAAGAGAAACTAGATGAATATTTCGCAACAATGATCTATCCCCATCCTGATTCCGTAATTAAAGAAATAGACTGGATGCTTGCCTATGCCACTGCAAATGATGAGATGCAACGATTCCTGCTGGTGAAATTTATTAATCGCTACCTGAACCCGCAATACATGTGGGAAGACAAAGTATATGTTCATCTTTATGAAAAATATTTTTCTCAAACAGAGTATCCCTGGTTGAACGAAAAAGGAAAGAAAACAATTTCTGATCGTTACTATAGCATGGCTGCGAATATTTTTGGTAATACTGCAGCTGACATTCAATTACCGGATAGCACAGGCAAAACAAAAAGTTTATTTAGCATAACCAATCCATATACTGTCGTTATTTTTTGGGATCCCACTTGCGGCCATTGTAAAGAAACATTACCGAGAATAGATTCTATTTACCGTGCTAAGTGGAAGTCATTGAATGTAAAGATCTATGCTGTGGCAAAGGAAACCGATGGTACCACAAAAGATTGGCTGAGCTTTATTGGTGAACATCAGCTGAAAGATTGGGAACATGTTTATTATTCAAAGGAGGCGAATGATACAAGGGTAAAAAATAATATCCCCAGTTACTACCAGTTGTATGACGTACAAGTAGTACCTACACTATATTTGCTTGACAAAGACAAATCGATCTTAGCCAAAAAAATCCCTTTTGACCAGATCGATAAAGTACTTGACTATAAGATAAAAGGCCAATAAAACCACTATTTATGAAACTACCATCACTACTCATCACACTTCTTATTGCAACTTCCTTATCAGCTCAAACTCTTTTTAGCTATGCAGATAAAAACGTTTCTGCAAACGAATACAAAAAGGCATTTAATAAGGTCTATCCTGCTCCGGTCACTGACAAGGCTAAAAAGATGCGTGCCTATCTTGATCTTTATATAAACTCCAAGTTAAAGATCCACGAGGCAACAATAAGAGGTTATGACTCGCTGCCAGGATTTGTAGAAGAATATACTTCGTTGCGCAACCAGGTGATAGAAAATTACATGAATGATACCGAAAGTCTGAATGCATTGGTAAGCGAAGCATTTACAAGGAGCCAGAAAGACATTAAGGTTCAGCATATATTTATTCCTTATTACTCTGGCGTGAATTATTCTGACTCTGCTGTTGTAAAATTAAAAATACAAGAAGCCTATATGGAGCTTCAGTCAGGAAAAAATTTTGATGATGTCGCTTTGAAATATTCTGCAGACCCATCGGTTACACAAAACAAAGGCAACCTCGGATATATCACTGTCTTTTCATTGCCTTACCAATTTGAAAATATTATTTATAAACTTGCCCCGGGAAAATTTTCAGCGCCTTTCAGATCTAAATCCGGTTATCATATTTTCAAAAACCTTGGTGAAAGAAAAGCAGTTGGGCGAATTAAGGTTTCACAAATTCTTATTGCTGTTCCCCCGGGCAGCGATTCAACTGCAAAAAAGCAACTTGCTTTATTGGCAGATTCTATTTATACACGTTTGCAAAAGGGTGATGATTTTGGAAAACTAGCCACAGCATTCAGTAATGATGTAGTCTCTTCTGCTTCCAATGGGTCGATGCCCGAATTTGGTCTGGGAACATTTGATCCGGCGTTTGAGGCTGTCGCTTTTTCTTTATCAAAAAATGGAGCGATCAGTAAACCATTTCTTACCAATCATGGTTATCACATAATAAAAAGAACATCTTTAACTCCTCCAAATACGGTAAAAAATAAAAAGAACCTGGATCTAATTCGCAGCCTCGTAGAAAAAGATGGCAGGGTAAATGTGGCAAAGGATAAGCTTTACAGTAAAATACTGGCACAAACCCATTATAAGCAATTCAATGTTGACCAGGCAATGCTTCAAATGTATATTGACAGCGTTATGGCATCAAAAACTCCACCACCCGGTAATCCTGTAAACAAATCTACCGCCTTATTCAGCGTAGGGGTATCTACCATGATCGTTAATGATCTTCTTACTTATTCTATTTCTAACAGGTATAAAACAGATGGAAGCGGAGCAAAACCATTCAATGAACTGAATGAAGAATTTAAAAGAAATTCTGTAATGGAATATTACCGTGCCCATCTTGAAGAATATGATGAAGACTTTAATATGCAAATGAAAGAGTTAAAAGATGGTAATCTCTTTTTTGATATTATGATGAAAGAAGTTTGGTCGAAAGCCCAAAGTGATACAGCAGGACAAAAAGCTTTTTTTGAACAGAACAAAATCAGGTATAAATGGAATTATAGTGCTGATGCCGTTATTTTCTATTGTGGTGATAGTACGACAGCAAAATCATTTAGAAATTTATTGGTGAAAGACCAATCCAAATGGAGATCTGTGCTGGAAAATTTCAGTGATAAAATAACATTGGATTCATCACGATTTGAAATAACAAAAATACCTGGTGCACAAAAAGCAACGGCTAAAGCAGGTACCATCACCAAAATTGTAAAAAATAAAGATGATAACAGTGCTTCATTTGCATTGAT
>VBAS01000134.1 GCA_005882975.1 Bacteroidota bacterium
CCGCCGCTTGTTCCCGATCCTAAAACAGGTTTAGCTGATATTACAAGAGATTTCTTATGGAGCATGTTGCCGGTAGATAGTGAAGCAAAATTGGGAATGGCAACCGGTCGTCAAATTTGGGATTGGATGGAACATGAATTGGAAAATGCTTTTGCAAAAGAACCCGAAAAAAGATTTGGAGGTTGGGTTATTCGCTTCAAAGGAATGCAAGTGAATTTTACTATAGACAAGGCAGATGGTAATAGAGTGAATTGGATAAAAATAAATAAAGAATCAATTGATTTTTTAAAACCATATTCTTTTGTAGCCTGTGAAAGAGAAGGCGACCCTGACACAACACTTTGCAGAATGGAAGGAGTAAAGGAACCAACAAAAATGGGAACCACACTTCACTCAGTCATTGAAGAATATTTAAAAGAATTTTCTCCGATTTCTCCAATGATAGAAGCCCGGTGTAATGCAACGGATGCTCCATATGATCTTCTTACCCAGGTAAGAAATGTTGGCTATGAGTTCAGATAAAAAAAATGCCTCGATTGAATCGGGGCATTGAAATATTTTTAAATAGAATCTATCCGGCAAAAATATAAGCACATTGTTTTTCCTGTGCACGGCCAAGTGCCCAAACACCTGATGGCACTATCTGCACACCCGGCAGTACATTGGCAGTCCAGTCTTTTAAAATATCTTCACCCTTTCCACCTGTTTGCATAGCTACAACATTTGAGTAAACGGTCATCGCCATATTACATACGCAAAACTGTACGCCACTTGCCTGCAATTCATTTATTCCAATGGGAACAGCGCCAAGACCAGGTGCTTTGAAATCACCAGGCTTCGGATTCCACATCGGGTTACGTTCTTTAGCAGCGGTAGCAGCATCGGCAGCCTGGAAAACAGGTCCCAGGTCACCTGAGCCTTTGAACGTTTCGGAAAATTTATATTTCTTCCACATGGCATCATTAAATGCATAAGGAATTGAATTATGCCGGAGTACGATCACAACGTTACTATCTTTTTCAGGTGTTCCCGTAGCCGCATTCGTTAATAAAAAAACTTTGGCCCATACAAATACAGAAACTCCATTTGGCTCCGGAGAATCATACACTACCCTGTGCTTGCCATTAAGTTTTTTAAACATTTCTTCGGGATCACCATAAACTTTGGGGTCGAATTTTGCTTCAGCTGCAAATGCAGAAAACGAAGGAGCGATAGTTGTAAGACCAATAGCTGCTGCCCCGGTAGCAATTGTTCCAAGAAAACTACGGCGGTTAGTTCCTTCTTTGGTTTCGTTGGTATCCATAATAAAAGTGTTTTTGATTTTTAGAGATTTAAAAATGCCTGATAAGCTACGAAAAAAAACAATACTGTGTTTTACAAATCCTTTTTTCTGGTGTTTTATTCGTAATTTTTGTACCCTAAATATAAAAACTACGTATGAAAAAAATATTTCTCACCGGCGCATTTTTGTTGGGCATTCTCCTGCAATCATCTGCACAGCAAAGACCATATAATATTGTATTTGATCTTACAACGAGTGACACAGCCACTCACCAACGTGTAATTCGATGGATAAACGGCATTCTCACTTCTCATCCGGATGCTAAGATCGAAGTGGTATTTTATGGAAAAGCGCTGGACATGATAGTAAAAGACAAATCCATAGTGGCTAATGAAGTAATTAAGCTCGCTACCGATAAGAAGGTAACTTTTGCTGCCTGCGAGCATGCCATGCAGGTATTTAATATTAGTAAGGGGCAATTACTTAATGGAGTAACTACCGTGCCGGATGCCCTGTACGAACTGGTAATAAAACAGGCTGAAGGTTATGGTTATATAAAGGTTACCAACTGAGAATAGATCATCCTGGATGGTGACTTGCATCACAACATAAAAATAACTTATCCATTAAGTTTGTCCAGTCTTTTGCAGACCTTTGCGGTTTATGAAGCCCTTCCTTTTTCAAAATAAATTATTGATCATAGGCATAGTGCTGGGCGCTGTTGCAGGGTTTTTGTATTGGAAATTGGTTGGCTGCAACACGGGCACTTGTATGATCACTTCAAAATGGCCTAATAGTACAGCCTATGGCGCAGTGATGGGTGGTTTGTTTTTAAGCATTTTTAAGAAGGAGAAAAAATGAACGAAACAACAAATAAAACAGAAACTTTCAACGACATTATTAATGGCGATAGACCAGTGCTGGTTGATTTTTTTGCAGAATGGTGCGGTCCCTGCAAATTGATGAAACCGATATTGGAAGAGCTTCGTGAAAAAATGGGGGATGACATAAGGATAATTAAAGTTGATATTGATAAAAGCCCTGCAGCTTCATCACACTATAACGTAACAAGTGTTCCTACTCTTATGCTTTTTCAAAAAGGAAATATTTTGTGGCGACAACCTGGTGTCACTCCTGCTGTTTCATTACAAAAAATAATTTCACATTTTATATCACAAAATAATGCCCGATAAAAAGAAGCGTAGTTATCTTATTTCTACTTTAGGTTGCCGTTGTCCAAGATGCAGAGAAGGAAAACTTTTTATAAATAAGGTTAGCATTAGTCTGAAAAAAAATATGGCGATGCGGAAAAACTGTCCAGTATGCGGACAGCCTACTGAAAAAGAACCAGGATTTTATTATGGTACCGGTTATGTTAGTTACGCATTGGGAGTAGCAATAAGCGTATCCACATTTATAGCATGGTATGTGCTGATTGGCATGTCTGTTCATGATAATCGTTTTTTTTATTGGATGATCACGAATGCAGTTTTATTAGTTGGTACGCAACCATGGATGATGCGCATATCAAGAAGCATTTGGCTCTCATGGTTTGTGAAATATGATCCTGATTGGAAATTGCATTCTTTAGCCAGAGGAGATATTGAACGAATTATTCCTGAGCAGCAAATGAATTAAAAAAAATTGCGGAGACTAAGGGATTCGAACCCTTGATACAGTTTCCCGTATACACACTTTCCAGGCGTGCTCCTTCAACCACTCGGACAAGTCTCCATACCCCAACCTAAATTTTATGGGCGGGCGGCAAAAATACAGGTAGCATTTCAGATGTTGAACAATTCTTTCGCATTCTTAGTGGTAATATTTGCGATCTCTTCTTTCGTTACATTTTTTATTTGAGCCAATTTTTCCACCACGTATTTTAAATAACCGCATTCATTTCTCTTTCCTCTAAAAGGTACCGGTGCCAGGTAAGGAGCATCTGTTTCCAACACCACACTCTTCATATCAATATCCGCCATTACTTTATCCAAACCAGAGTTTTTAAATGTAACCACTCCTCCTATTCCTAAATAAAATCCCAGATCTATTATAGCTTTTGCCTGCTGTTCATCCCCTGAAAAACAATGAAAAACCCCTTTTAAATTTCCTTGTTGATTTTCCCTGATCGTAGAAATACACTCATCAATTGAATTCCTTGAATGAATAACAATTGGAATTTTGTAGTGCATGGCCCATCCAATTTGAGTTTGAAAAGCCTCGTACTGTTCTTTAGTGAAGGTTTTGTCCCAGTAAAAGTCCAGTCCCGTTTCCCCAACTGCAACAAATTTTCTTTTTTCCAAACGTTCCTCTGCTATTTTAAGTTCTTGCTTATATTCTTCTTTTACTGAACAGGGATGCAAACCCATCATTGAAAGGCATTTCTCAGGGAAATCTACTTCTGTTTTAAGCATGGCAAAATGGGTTTCGCTATCAACTGCTGGCATTAAAATCGGTCCAATTGCTTCATTTTCGGCCCGCACTAGCATTGCATTCCTATCTGCGTCAAACTCAGGAAGGTAAATGTGACTATGGGTATCTATTATCATATTTTTATTGCTGATTTCAAAGATAAATAGCCTGAAAGCTTAACAGCCTTAAACCAAGTTCAATATTTTACGTCACAGAGCCGTTATTTGTAAACTAAAAATCAAATTTATGAAACTGATCTTCAGTCCTACCCGTCTCGCTTCCATTGTTTTTTTATCATTTATTGTATTTGGTTCCTGTAAAAAGGAAACCAGCGCCGACACAACCCAGGAGGAATTTGCATCCGAGGCTTCTTCCGAAGCTGACGCTGAATCTGACGATATTTTCAATGAGGTTTTTGACAATGTTTTAGGCGTTAATGCCAATGTGGGGTTTGGTGGCACCGGTGTGTTCGGTCAAATGAATCCCGGTATATCAGGAGGAGGAACTGCAAGGCTTACCGCATGCCCCGATGTAACAATTACCCGGCTTAACGGTTTGGACTCATTTCCGGTAAAAATAGTGATGGATTTTGGTACAGGTTGTACGGCCCGTGATGGAAGATCTCGTTCAGGAAAAATAATTTCTACTTATACAAACAGGCTTTTTGTAGTTGGAGCTAAGGCTACTACAGTTTTCGATGGCTATATGGTTGATAGCATTAAGGTACAGGGCACTCTTACTATCACTAATGAGGGTGAAGCAATCTCTGCTAATTGCATAAGGCATAAATGGAAAGTAGAAGTTGAAAATGCAAAACTTACCAAACCAAATGGAAATTACACTGAATGGAACAGCACTAAAAGTATTACCCAAGTGGAGGGTACATGTACTCCGTGGGTCCAGCTTGATGACATCTATAAAATTGAAGGAAGCGGTCATGGTAAAGTAAAAAGGGGTGATCTTTTGATCGCCTGGAATTCTGAGATAACTGATCCATTGATCAAAAAATTCAGCTGCCATTGGCTGGTAAAAGGTGCTATCCGGGTAGCCCGATTAAATCTTACAACGAGTTCGCCATGGGTTGCAACCATAAACTATGGCAATGGAGATTGTGATAACAAGGCAGTAGTAACCATCAACGGAGTATCTCATAATATTACTTTGCCGTAATTAAAAAATTATTATACCTTTAAACCAGTTTTCATAGGGTACGGATTAAAAACGGGCCAGGGTTTCTACCCAGGCCCTATTAATTTATAGAAACGTAATGATCAGAAGTTGCTAAAGTGATTTAAATGAGTATCCTTTTTCAGAAAAATACTTAAGTATTCTTGGCAGGGTATACTCAACTCTAGGAAAAGCTTTCTCACTATCATGAAAAACTATGATCGATCCCGGAACCGATGCAAATATTACGTTTGCCAGGCATTGTTGAGGTGTACATTCGGTATCAAAATCTCCGCTTAAAACATCCCACATTACTATTATTGGCTCTTTATCTTTCATTACCTGTTTCAGCTTACTTGCCTGAAAACTTGTGATCCTTCCATAACATGGACGAAAAAATGTACTATCTATCACTTTCGATGCTTCGGCAATGTCTTTAAGATATATCTCATTTTCAGTTTTCCACCCGTTTAAATGATTATAAGTATGATTGCCCACTGCGTGGCCTTCATCATGTATTTGTTTATATATAGCCGGAAAAGAAACAACGTTTTTCCCAATACAAAAAAAAGTCGCCAGGGCATTATAGCGTTTCAATTGCCGCAAAACAAAAGGTGTTATTTCCGGATGAGGTCCGTCATCAAATGTGAGATAAAGTATTTTCTCTTTTGTGCTGATGCTCCATAAATAAGAAGGATAGATCTTTTTTAAAAGCAAAGGAGTTTTTACCAAATAATATTTCTCCCACCGCTTCTCTTTTGTCAACAATTCTCTTTTCTCATTATCCGGAGTCAAATTTTTCATCTCGTTATTAAAAATAGTTCGCTTATCGTATTTATTCGTTAGGCCGGTAGTGAAGATACTTCAACATGCTGGTGAAAATTCGAAGTAAAACATTTGTCAAAGTAATTTCTTTCCTTGTTAATCGTTTAAGACTTTTGTAGGTCTTATTCTGAACTTAAAATTCAATCTCTATGAAACTAAAAAAAATCTTTGCTCTTTTGTCTCTCCCTTCTCTATTTTTCTTTTCTGCCTGTCAAAAAAGTGAAACCGAACCAGATCCTGAAATTGAAACAACGTTCAAATTAACCGAAAACCAGGCAGTATCTGAAAGTATAAATGATGACGCCAATGTAGTATTCTTTGAAGCAGCAGCCAATGCACATCTTATGGCAGGTCGCCTAACGCAGGTATATCAAACGACAAATACACTTAGCTGTGCTACAGTGACCGTCACTCCGCAAAATTCATTTCCAAAAACGATCGTGATCGATTTTGGAAATGGTTGTACAAGTGTCGATGGTGTTAGCAGGGCGGGTAAGATCAATATCACTCTGTCTGATTCAGTTCATCATCCAGGAGCAACGGCAGTAATGACCTTTAATAATTACAGCACTGTTGGCTATAAAGTAGAAGGCACTATTACATGGACAAATACCAGCACACCAAACGGCGTAAGCTGGACAAGACAAATAGCAAACGGAAAAGTCACCGAGCCGTTGGGTGGTTATTATTGGACTCATGAAGGAACGAAGAATGTTACACAAACAGCAGGAGCTAACACTCCATTAAATCTATTGGATGACGTGTATTCTGTTACCGGCAGTCATACTGTAACAAATCCTGCAGGTAAAACAAGAACTGTTACAATATTAGAAGCACTTGAAAAGAAAACGACTTGTCATAATGTATCAAAAGGTAAAATGAAGATACAGGCACAAACACATTTTGCCATTCTTGATTATGGTGATGGTACATGCGACAATGTTGCTATTATTACTATTGATGGCGTTTTACCAATAACCATACTGCTACCATAAATTATCCGATCCCACGAATCAAAAACCGTCCTTGGACGGTTTTTTTATTACTGACCATTGAAGAATTTCGAAACTTATCTTTGCCATCTATGGATAAAAAAGTAAGGGTAAGATTTGCTCCCTCACCCACTGGGGGTTTGCATCTTGGTGGAATGAGAACTGTTTTATACAATTATCTTTTTGCAAAAAAACAGGGTGGAGATTTTATTTTGAGGATCGAAGACACGGACCAAAGTCGCTATGTGGCCGGTGCCGAGGAATATATTTTCAATTGTTTAAAATGGGCGGGAGTTGAACCAACTGAAAGCTCAGTCCATGGCGGTAATTATGGGCCCTACCGGCAAAGTGAGAGAAAGGAACTGTATAGAAAATATGCTGAACAATTGGTAAAAAATGGTCATGCTTATTATGCATTCGATACTCCGGAGGATCTTGAAAAAATGCGGCATGATTTCAAAACAGATCAAAATCCTTCCCCGCAATATGATGGCAGTGTAAGAATGAAAATGAAAAACTCGGTTTCACTACCTGCTGATGAAACAAAGAAATTACTTAGTGAAGGTGCCAGGCATGTAATAAGAATAAAAATGCCTGAACACGAAACGGTTTCTTTTACCGATATCATTCGTGGTGATGTAAGTTTTGATACCTCCACAATAGATGATAAGGTTTTATTGAAGGCGGATGGAATGCCGACTTATCATCTAGCTGTTGTTGTTGATGATCATTTAATGAAAATCTCACATGCATTTCGAGGTGATGATCATTTAATGAAAATCTCGCATGCATTTCGAGGTGAGGAATGGCTACCCAGTGCGCCGGTACATATATTATTATGGAAATATTTATTTGGCTTAGATGAAATGCCGCAGTGGGCACATCTGCCACTGATACTTGGTCCAAATGGAAAGTTGAGTAAACGCGATGGCGCCAAATATGGCTTCCCTGTTTTTTCAATGAACTGGACCGATGCCAAGACAAATGAACTCACAGAAGGATTTAAAGAAAAAGGATTTTTGCCAGAAGCCTTTATCAATTTACTTGCATTACTTGGCTGGAATGATGGAACCGAACAGGAAATCTTTACAAAAGAAGAGCTCATCGAAAAATTTTCTATTGAGAGAGTGCATAGCGGCGGAGCCAAATTTGATTATGAAAAAGCAAAATGGTTCAATCATGAATGGATAAAGAAGTCCTCAGTTGACAGTCTACAGTCGACAGTTAAAAACATATTGATTGAAAAAGACATTACAGGTATCAATGAGGATGTTTTAAGAAAAGTAATTGAACTTGTAAAAGATCGCTGCACTTTACTTACAGACTTTTATGATCAATCATATTTCTTTTTTAAATCACCGGAAAAATGGGATGTAGATGCGGTGAAACCGAAATGGAATGAAGCTAAACAATTATTCTTTGCTGAAGTCATCCGTAATTATGAATTGAATAATGACTGGAAAGCAATTACACTTGAAAATAGTTTTAAAGAGATAGCGGCAGCAAATCAAATAAAACCAGGAGAAGTGTTGCTGCCATTACGCATTATGCTCGTGGGAGGAAAATTCGGGCCGGGTGTATTTGACATTGCTGAAATAATAGGTAAAGAAGAAACGATCAGCCGGATCAAAAAAGCCCTTATAGCTTTTGCTTAACCTTGTTTTTGTATCAGCTCCATTACCTGAACAAAATCTGTTGCACCCAGGTTTTCTATCATCGATCTGTCATCACGGTCCAATTGAAACAAGCCCGTTGTATTTAATTGCACCTGTTCGGCTGTTCTTATACCAGCAATGATGGTTGATATTTCCGGATAACTTAGAATATAACTCAAAGCCAGTTGCGTCTTGCTGCAATTATATTTTTTACATAACGCCCAAACAGAATTTAAAGCATTATTTGAAGCATCAATAACTTCTTTTGTTAATCTATTCTTACGATGATCGTTTGCAGAAAAGCTAACATCCTTATCAAATTTGCCGGTAAGCAATCCGAATTGTAAAGCCATTCTTACAATTATTCCGTATCCATTTTCGGCTGAACTTTTCAATAATGGTAACGTTTTCTGATTAAGTAAGTTTAATACTAATTGAAACCCATTCCCGATCTTACTTTGTATGAATAAATCTGCTTCGGGTGATGGATCAAATGTATTTAATGAAATTCCCCGATATTTTATTTTGCACTGTTGCTCCAGTTGCTGCATTGCAGCGATACATTCCCCCTTTTGCAAATGCTGCATTCTTGAAGAGTGGAGTTGGTAATAATCTATAACGTTTCTCTTTAATCTTTTTAAAGAAGCTTCACAAGCACTGAGAATATATTCTTTAGAGTAATCAACAGTAAACTGATCATTTCTTGAAACGTTACCCACTTTTGTTGCAATAATAATTTCCTTCTTATTACCTATTGTTTTACCTAACAACTCTTCAGAATGACCTAACCCGTAAATATCTGCTGTATCAAAAAAATTAATT
>VBAS01000135.1:0-364 GCA_005882975.1 Bacteroidota bacterium
TATGATTATGTACGAGGCGAACCAAGAGGAAAAATAAAAAAGGAGAAAGAAGGTAAATGGGATACAGGTGATTGTGTTGAATGTGCTGCCTGTGTAAGAGTTTGTCCAACTGGAATTGATATCAGGAATGGTACACAATTAGAATGTGTCAATTGCACTGCTTGTATTGATGCATGCAATACAATAATGGATAAAGTAGGAAGGCCGAGAGGATTGATCCGTTTTGAATCCGAAGAAAATATTGCACACAGTAAAAAAACAAAATTCAATTGGCGCATTGCTGCTTATTCTTTTGTGTTGCTATTATTAACGTCTGCATTGGTTTTGATGCTGGTCACCCGGGATGATGTGGATGCAAGAGTTT
>VBAS01000135.1:401-12131 GCA_005882975.1 Bacteroidota bacterium
GAAGGATCAGCAATTTGTATAATATAAAACTGGTGAATAAAACAAGAAAGGAAATTCCTGTGACAATGAAACTTGAGAATATGAAAGGAGAGATCACGGTAGTGCAAAAAGATATGGTGGTGCCGAAGGAATCGTATTTCCAAACTTCCTTCTTTGTAAAAATAGAAAGGCAGTTAGTTGAAAAAAGAAAAACACCAATTGTATTGGGTGTTTACCAGGGGAATAAAAAAATTGAAACGATCAACACAACATTTCTCGGTCCGGGTTTTTAAAAATATTCATTATGAAACTTTCATGGGGTTATAAGATCATGTTCGTTTATATCGCATTTGTTGCGGGTATGGGTTTTCTTGTTTTTAAAGCAAGTAGCCAGAAGTTTGATCTTGTAACAAAAGACTACTACGACCAGGAATTGAAATACCAGCAGGTGATAGACCAGGCAGCAAACAGCTCCAGACTTTCGGCGCCGGTAACTATAGAAAGAAACGAGGGAGAGTTAAAGATCAGTTTTCCGGATGAAATGAAGAATAAAAAAAAGCTTGTTGATTTTTATCTCTATTATGCTGCTGATGCAAAAAAAGACTTTAGAAAATCTTTTGAGTTGAACGAAAATGAATTAGTCCAGGCGTTGCCAGTAGGAATGAAAGGCATGTATGAATTAAAATTGTCATGGGAGGCAAAAGGTGTGAAATATTATTTTGAACAAAAGCTATTTTTTTAAATGTCTATCAATGCTGAAATAATAGGTTCGGCCTTCATAATGGGATTGGCAGGAAGCCTGCATTGCATAGGAATGTGTGGGCCATTGGCTTTATCATTACCTGTTTCACATAACAATAATTTTTCACGCATTTCCGGAGGATTGATCTATAACAGCGGCCGTATTCTTTCATATACGAGCATGGGTTTGATCTTTGGTTCACTTGGCAATCTTATCATTGCAGCTAAATGGCAAAGCAGCTTATCAATTGGTTTGGGAATAATTATTCTTCTTTATCTTCTTTTTCCAAAAAAATACTTTCATTTTTCAACTGCCACCACCTTAGGTAAACCATTTATGATACTCAGGCAACATTTGGGTAAACTTTTTCAATCAAAAAACCTCAGCTCATTGCTATTTATTGGTGTATTAAATGGTTTTCTTCCCTGTGGTCTTGTATATCTTGCTTTGACTTCATCTATTATTTCAGCAAGCCCGGTAAATGGCGGAATGTTCATGTTGTTTTTTGGATTGGGAACTTTTCCAATGATGTTTGCGACTGTATTGATGGGGAATTATTTGAATAACTCACTGCGGCAGAAAATACATAAAGCTGTTCCCGCTTTGTTATTTTTTATGGCCGTGTTGTTGATACTTCGCGGAATGAATTTAGGAATTCCGTTTATCAGCCCCGAACTCGGTACGGGTCATCATCATGAGGTTATTGAGTGTCGGTAGGATCGATTTAGTGTTGAATAGAATGACCAGGCGTACAAGAGTGCGACGCAAGAAAAGTTCAATAGAAGTTATACAGCCGGGCCCATAATTTTCCACATATTAACAAAATGCCAGCAACGACAAATACGTTATAGACATCATGATTATATTTGTCGCTAATCAAACCCTTTAAATGAGCATTCCTAAAGGAAAACTTATTGCAGTCGGAGGTGCGGAGGATAAAGGCACCGATCTTGAAGCCGGGGAAGTCTATCGCAGTAATCTTAATTTTTTTGAATTAGGCATTTTACGCCGCGTGGTGCAGGAAGCTGGTGGTCCAAGTGCAAGGATCGAGATCATCACTACAGCTTCTACTATTCCCATGGAAGTAGGAGAAAATTATCGAAATGCATTTGGAAAAATTGGTTGTGAGAATGTTGATATAATGCATGTTCGTACACGGCAGGATACATTGAACAAAGAATATTTGCAAAGAATAAAAACCTGTGATGCTGTAATGTTTAGCGGCGGAAATCAATTGCGATTGAGTGTTACAGATGGCGGCACAGAATTTCTGGCGATCATGGCGAGAAGATATATGAATGAAGATTTTTTAATAGCGGGAACTTCAGCAGGTGCCATGGCTATGAGCAAAACAATGATATATGAAGGCAATGCAACAAGGGCACATTTAAAAGGGGAAGTAAAAATTACAACCGGTCTGGGTTTTATTGATTCAGTGATCATCGATTCGCATTTTGAAAAACGCGGAAGATTTGGAAGATTAGCGCAGGCTGTTGCTACTAATCCGAGTTGCATTGGCATTGGCTTGGGAGAAGATACCGGCATGTTAATTACAGGGGGAGATAAAATGGAAGCAATCGGAAGTGGGTTGGTTGTTATCATTGATGGTCACGATATTTTGCATAACAATATTGGTGATATTCCCGATGGCAATCCCATCTCGATCGAAAACTTAAAAGTTCATTTCTGTGAAAAGGGAAATGGATATGTTATCAGCGAACGAAAATTTTTAATGGAAGTAAGTGATGGTGCTGTTATTAAGAAGCAAGTTGATGTAGAATAGAAATTGAAGATTCAAAGTTATTGAGCATTCGTCAACGACGGATGCTTTTTTGTTTTAAATTGTGTCAAACATATTTCCATGAAATTATTTTTCTTTACAATAGTTATAATATTAATGACATCTTTTGCTTCTCAAAAGAAAACAAAAGTGATATTTTTTGGAGATTCCATAACACAGGCGGGGGTGCAAGCAGGTGGTTATATTGTAAGAATTGATAGTATCTGTAAATTGGAAGGGGCCGGAGATAAATATGAATTTATTGGTGCAGGTATTGGTGGTAATAAAGTATATGACCTCTATTTAAGAATGGAAAGTGATGTGTTGGCGAAAAACCCCGACGTGGTTATTATTTATATTGGTGTAAATGATGTTTGGCATAAATCTACCTCTGGAACTGGTACCGACGCTGATAAGTTTGAAAAATTTTACCAGGCGATCATTGATAAGCTGAAAGCAAAAAATATAAAGGTTATTCTTAGTACGCCAGCAGCAATTGGAGAGAAGACAGATTTTAGTAATCCACAAGATGGCGATATGAATGAATACAGCAATATCATTCGCAGGATCGCTTCAAAAAATAATTTGCCATTGGTTGATCTGCGGAAAACATTTCTTGAGCATGATCTCAAGAACAATCCTGAAAATAAAGATCGGGGAATTCTTACGACTGACAGGGTTCATTTAAATGCAAATGGCAATCAATTGGTAGCGGATGCGATGTGGAGAGTGATAAAAAATTTATAAAAGACCTTTGTCCGATTCCCATTTTCTTGTTGACCTTCCATCATGGGATATGATACTATAATTATTATCCTCCGCCCATTTCAATACTTTCTTTCTTAAAAGCTTTGGATAAAAATGTGTAGCAACATTTTTTGGGTTTGGATATTCTTTGAACAAGCCGATCTTACTTAGAACATCATAGCTGGCAGCGGCACATCTCATCCCGAAAATTGCATAATCATAAGGAGTTTTTGCAGCAAATGAATCAATCAGTTTTTGCAAAGTCATGAATTGCTCTTGAGAAACAGGAACAATGACTGCTGTCCATTTATCTGTTTGGCTGTTCCAATAAATAGAATCGTTTATACTGAAACCGCCGCTTGGTTTTTTATTGTTTGGAAGAAGTGGATTATTTCCCGGTCTGAAGTCTAACACACGACCGCCAGCTTCGATATTGACATGACCACCTTTTATACCGCCAAATCGTTTTGATTCTTGCTCATGATAACCTTTTGCAGGTCTTGAGCCATAAAGAAAATTAATTTTAATTGTATAAGTTGAATCATTTGCAAAGCAAAATGAGAAAGAAAAAAGGGAAATGAAGATTGCAATGACTCTCATATTTTTTAAAGGCAATACAAAAGTATCAACAAATAAAAGTCACGGGTAAAGAATGATGTTAAAATTAATTGCAGTTTACGAGATAATAATTCTTTTTTCCTTTTTGAACCAGGATATATCTATCGTGCAACAACAAATTGTTTTCAATGGGTTGTTGAATACTTTCAATTTTTTTCCTGTTAATACTTACTCCCCCACCTTGCACCGTTTTCCTCGCTTCTCCCTTACTCGAGAAAATTTTTGTTTCTGCTAAAAATGTAACAATATCAATACCGGCAGCAATTTTCTCTTTTTCAAAATCAATTTTTATTATTCCATCCATGCTTTCAAGTTCATCAACAGTCAGGTCATTAGCCGAAGCATGTTGATTAGCAAATAATTTTTCTGTTGTTTCAACAGCCTTCTTCAACTCCTCGTTGCCATGAACAAATTTTGTTACTTCTTCAGCCAATTTTTTTTGCAATGATCTTTTTGCTTCATCTTTTTTATGTTCAACTATTAATGAATCGACTGTTGATCTGTCAAGAAACGTAAAGATCTTTATCCATTTTTCTGCATCTTCATCACTTGCATTTAACCAAAATTGATAAAATTGATAAGGAGATGTTTTAGCAGGATCAAGCCAGATATTTCCTTTTTCGGTTTTACCAAACTTACCACCATCTGCTTTTGTGATCAAGGGACAGGTAAATGCAAAAGCTTCCCCGCTATCTTTTTTTCTAATCAGTTCTGTTCCCGTCACAATATTTCCCCATTGATCACTTCCTCCCATCTGCAGCTTTACATTTTTGTTTTTATACAACCAGTAAAAATCATAACCCTGTACTAATTGGTAAGTAAATTCTGTAAAGCTCATTCCGGTTTCTCCTTCAAGCCTTTTTTTAACGCTGTCTTTACTTGTCATGTAGTTTACGGTTATATATTTCCCTACATCGCGGATAAATTTCAGAAAACTCATTTCTTTAAACCAATCGTAATTATTCACCATCTCGGCGCAGTTTGGTTTAGATGGATCAAAATCCAAAAACTGCATGAGCTGTTTTTTTACTCCTTCCTGGTTATGGCGCAAAGTTTCTTCGCTCAATAAATTTCTTTCTTCACTTTTACCACTGGGGTCACCAACCATGCCGGTAGCTCCACCCACTAGTGCATAGGGTTTATGCCCAGCTCTTTGTAAATGTACAAGCAGCAAAATTGGCACAAGACTACCAATATGAAGAGAATCGGCTGTAGGATCAAAGCCCACATAGCCCGATGTTATCTCCTTATTTAGCTGTTCCTCAGTTCCGGGTATAATGTCCTGGATCATTCCCTTCCACTTAAGCTCATCTAAGAGTTTCATCCTTAAAAGATTTGGCACAAATGTAAAGCAAAAAGAAACCAAGGGTAAAACGGCAATATTTTTCTAACTAATTCGTTTTCAAAGCTGGATTTTTCGCTGATTTTTATGTTTTTCAACTCTTAAAATCTAATTTTACAAGCTTTCCACCCTTATGAAAAACTAATAAAAAGAGCTTATCCGAAAATTGGAACCATGAAACGACCACAGAGCTACCTCACCCTATTAATTCTATTTGCAAGCCTGACAACCTACTCGCAGTTCAGAAAATATTCCAATGAATTTTTGAATATTGGTGCAGGTGCAAGAGGTTTGTCGATGGGTGGTGCTCAAGTAGCATCTGTAAAAGATGGTACCTCTGGTTATTGGAATCCTGCCGGTCTTGTTGGCATTAAAAATAATCCTGAGCTAAATATAATGCATGCAGAATATTTTGCCGGGATCGGTAAATATGATTTTGTTAGTGCCGCTTTTCCTACAACAAATAATAAAAGAACATTTGCTATAACAGGACTTCGCTTCGCTGTAGATGATATCATGAATACATTGTTCCTGGTGGAACCTGATGGATCTATCAATTACAATAACATTCAGGCATTTTCTTCAGCTGATTATGCTTTTATTTTTTCATTAGCACAAAAAATAAAAGAGAGTGACAAAAAAAATATTCAGTTTGGTGTTAATGCAAAAGTGATTCATCGCAGTGTGGGTAAGTTTGCAAAAGCATGGGGCTTTGGATTAGACGCAGGTTTACAAATATTCCAGGGCAAATGGAAGTTTGGTATTGCAGGAAGAGACATTACTACTACATTCAATACATGGTCATTTACATTTACTGAAAAAGAAAAAGAAGTTTTATACTTAACAAACAATGAAATACCGGTAAAATCTTCCGAGATGACTGCGCCAAGAATTGTTTTGGGGGTTGCCCGTGATTTTCGCATCAGCAAAAAAGTGGGTCTCCTTGCTGAAGCAAACGTTGACCTCACTTTTGATGGAAAACGAAATACAATTATCAGCGCTGACCCTATAAGTGCAGATCCAAAAATTGGACTTGAGTGTAATATCAATAACATTTTTTATGTAAGAGCCGGTATCAATAATTTTCAGAAGGCACTGGCGGACGGCGATACATTAAATCTGAAAAAAGTTTGGATATATCAGCCAAGTGCCGGCGCTGGTTTTAAAATTTCCAATATCACGATCGACTATGCATTTACAAACCTGGCCAATCAATCGAATCCTTTATTTACACATGTGTTTTCATTGAAGCTGGATATGGTTGGCGATAAAAACAAAAAGAAAAAATAATTCGCACCCCTGATAAAATTATTTTGATGAAAAGAATTTTACTTATACTGTTGATCGCATTTCCCGGCTTGTATGCAACTGCGCAGACATTTCCTTATGATAATGAGTGGATTGATTACAGCAAAACTTATTATAAATTCTATGTAGGTAAAAGTGGCCTTTACAGGATTTCACAAACGGTACTTGCATCGAATGGAATTGGAAGCATACCTGCTGAACAATTTCAGCTTTGGAGAAATGGTCGTGAGGTTCCTATCTATACTTCAGTTCCCTCAGGGCCTTTAAGCGGAAGTGATTTTATTGAATTTTGGGGCGAGAAAAACGATGGTCTTCCCGACAGCACACTTTATCGGGATCCAGATTTTATTCTTTCCAGTAGATATAGTTTTCAAACTGATACTGCAGCATTCTTCTTAACTGTAAATCCTGCTGGAGGAAACATGAGATTACAGAATGCCGTTAATAATGTGGCAGCCAATATTCTTCCTCCCGAGCCATATTTCATGTTTACTGAAGGCAAATATTTTAAAGATTATCTTAACCCTGGCTATTACGTAGATGCGGGAGAATACGTTCATTCAGCTTCCTATGATAAGGGGGAAGGTTGGGTATGCTGGGATATTTACCCAGGTCAGCCTTTAAATGTGGGCCATAAATTATATCCTTATTCTTCCGGTCCTAATGCGACTTTTAGTATCAACGCTTTTGGGAATAGCATCAATCTAAGGAGATTTACAGTTAAACTGAACTCCGATAGCATTTTCGGAACGCAAATGGATTATCTGAACCAAACAAAATCTTCAGTAAACATTCCTTTAACTACATTATTAAATGGTCTTAATACAATTGAAATAACAAATCAAAGTAGCGGAGCCTATGACAGGTTGGTAGTATCGCAGTATGAATTGACCTACCCCAGAGTTTTTAACTTCGGAGATACTATGAATTTTCAATTTGATTTGCCTGCAAATCCCGCTGGTAATTATCTTGAAATAACCAATTTCAATTACGGTTCAACAGCGCCGATTTTATATGATATTACAAATGGTAAAAGATATATAGGTGATATTTCTAACCCTGCATTATTAAAGTTTGCATTAGAGTCTTCAATGGTTGACAGGAAATTTATATTGATCAGCCTTGAGGAGCCTACAAACATTTCCGCCGTCTCCACATTGAAACAAAGAAGTTTTATTAATTATAGTCTTACAGTTAACCAAGGAGATTATCTTATCATTTCTCATCCGCGGTTGTATGCAGGGCCGGGTGCCTCAAACCCCGTGGAGGATTACAGGGCTTATCGCAGTTCATCCGCTGGTGGAGCTTATAATGCTAAAATTTATGAAATAGATGAATTGGTTGATCAATTTGCATTTGGAATAAAAAAGCATCCAAATTCAGTTAGAAACTTTTTACGTTGGGCAAGAGCTAACTTTTCTGTACCCCCAAAATTTGTATTTATGATTGGTCACGCAGTAGTGTATGATCAATATCACTATGCAGAAGCTTCATCCAATCCCGACATTGAAAGATTAAACATTGTTCCAACTTTTGGAGCTCCTGCTTCAGATATATTACTCAGTGCAGATGTAAGACAACAAGTTCCGCTGACACCAATTGGTCGTTTATCTGTGATTGATGGAGGGGAAGTAGCAATTTATCTGGCAAAAGTTAAGGAATATGAAGCCGCGCAAACAATTTCTTCGCCATTGGTTCAGGACAATGCATGGACCAAAAATGTAGTACATGTAATTGGAGGTAGTGAACCGGGACTTGTTGCACAACTCAGTGGTTACATGAATAAATACAAACAAATTATTTCGGATACTTTGTTTGGTGGTAATGTAACCACTTTTACAAAGTCATCTGCAGAAACAATTCAGGCAATTTCAGATCTGCGCATGAAAGATCTTTTTGCTCAAGGCATTAACCAGATTACCTATTTTGGTCATTCGTCTGCTACGGTACTTGATTTTAACCTTGATAATCCGGAACAATATAATAATCCTGGGAAATATCCTTTATTCATAGCAATGGGGTGCCTGGCCGGTAACTTTTTTAATTTTAACCCCGCAAGGTTTTATACAAAAGAAACCCTTTCAGAAAGGTGGTTGCTGACTCCTAACAGGGGCGCTATAGCTTTTATCGCCAGTTCTCATTTTGGTATTCCACACTATCTTGATATTTATAATACAAAAACATATACCAACGAAGCAACATTCATGTATGGCAAAACATATGGCGAAATATTAAAACAAACAGTAGCAGATGTTTTTGCTCAAACGTCTCAATTAGATTTTTATGCCCGGATGCATACAGAAGAAAATACGTTGCATGGTGATCCGGCTATTAGACCTAACACTCATTTGAAACCCGACTATGTTATTGAAGACCCAATGGTAAAAGCTTCTCCGTCGTTTATATCAGTTGCAGATACAGTTTTTAAAATTGATGCTAAATTTCTCAATCAGGGAAGAGCCGTTAATAAGAACATTTCGGTCAAGGTAGAACGCAAATTGCCTGGAGGTAGCTTCTTTACTGTTCTAATTGATACAATTCCTGGAATTCGGTATGAAGACTCGGTATCAGTTATGCTTCATATAAATCCTACCACTGACCAGGGACTTAATCAAATTAGAGTAACAATTGACGCAGATAACGTGGTTGATGAATCCTGGGAAAATAATAACACGATCACCAAAGATGTGTTCATTTTTGAAGATGATGCAAGACCCGTCTATCCTTTGAATTATGCAATTATAAATAAGCAAAATATTAAGTTGTATGCTTCAACGGCCAACCCATTCAGCCCATCAAAACAATATAGAATGGAAATTGATACAACTGATCTCTTCAATTCTTCATTCAAACGTACTGTAAATAAAACTTCTGTTGGTGGATTACTTGAGTTTGATCCGGGAATTACATTTACTGACAGCACTGTTTATTACTGGCGGGTATCGCCACTTGATGGCGCTGGTAATCCATCTAAATGGGATGAGGTGTCCTTTGTTTACTTGCCGAATAGTGATGTTGGATTTAATCAATCGCACTTTTATCAACATACCAGGTCATTTTCAGAAAGAATATTTATGGATTCTGCTAACCGCACCTGGGAATACCATCCAGTATTAAACCAATTATTTATTAGAACAGGTCAATATCCAACAAGTTCGGCAAATGCGGCTGATTATTACATTAATGTTAATGGTCAAAATATAGTTGGGCCTGGTTGCGCATATAATGAGTTAATCATTAATGTTTTTGATCCGATCTCGTTCCAGCCGATGCAAAACTTTTCCGGAAATCTATATGGAAGTAACACGAGTTGCGGGTTGTCATATAACAGGGAATTCAATTTTTTATATTCTCTAGGCGACAGTGCCTCCAGGCGAAAAGCAAGGGAGTTTCTCGAAAATATTGTACCAGAAGGAGCTTATGTTGCTATCAGAAGTAATACTGCGCCTTATCCGGGATATAATACATACGCATCAATATGGCAAGCAGACACTGCGGTCTATGGGCCTGGTGTTTCCTTATATCATACATTGAAAGCGCAGGGCTTTACTTCAATTGATAACTATGATACGACGAATGGCTTTGCATTTGTTTATAAGAAGAACAGCGAAGCTACATTTACACCGTCCATAAAGTTTGCCGAGAATATTTATGACCGTGTTTTATTAAGTGTAATTTGCCCCACTCCAGATACTTTAGGTTATATAACTTCTCCGGCATTTGGTGCAGCTAAACAATGGAAGCAATTAAAATGGCGTGGAGCCACTGTTGATGTATCTGCAGGTGATCAACCAACTATAGATATTCTCGGAGTAGATAATGCAGGGACAGAAACAACGCTAATGACTGGTTTGAATACAAGCCAGCAGGATGTTGATATATCAACGATCAATGCTGCTCAATACCCATTTTTAAAATTGAGAATGAGAAATCTTGATTCTATCAACCTGACTCCTTACCAGTTGCGATATTGGCGATTAACTTATGTGCCAGTACCCGAAGGTGCATTAACGCCAAATGTGTTCTTCCAGTTCAAGGATACGCTTGATCTAGGGGAGCCGCTTGATTTTAAAGTCGCATTTAAAAATATAAGCGATGTAAATTTTGATAGCCTTAAAATAAAATTGATCGTTACAGATAGAAATAATGTACAGCATATAATTTCACCGTCGTCAAGATTCAAACCATTAATAAGCGGCGATACGTTAAATGTGAGAAATCTTACAACAACATCAGGTTTAAGCGGACTTAATACTTTCTTTCTTGATGTAAATCCTGATAATGATCAGCCTGAACAGTTCCATTTTAACAACTTTATGTACAAGACCTTTTACGTTAGGTCAGATAAAGTGAATCCGCTACTCGATGTAACATTTGATGGCGTTCATATTCTTAACAGGGACATTGTCGCATCTAAACCTCACATTACGATCAAGCTTAAAGATGAAAATAAATGGCTGTTATTAAATGATACAAGTGGTGCCCAAATACAAGTACGTTATCCAAATGGCGTTAAACGATCTTACTTCTTTAATACAAGTGATACATTAAAATTTACGCCACCGGCTAATGCACCGAACGCCGATAATACCGCGACGATCGACTTTTTGCCTTATTTCCCGCTTGATGGAGATTATGAATTGACCGTAACAGGTAAAGATAAAAGCGGTAACACTGCAGGAAATGTTGAGTATAAAGTAGGATTCCAGGTCATCAATAAACCAATGATCTCAAATATGCTGAATTATCCGAATCCATTTACCACATCCACTGCATTTGTATTTACAATTACCGGAGCCGAAGTGCCGCAGAACATAAGGATACAGATCATGACTATTACAGGTAAAATAGTAAGGGAAATAACCAAAGATGAGTTAGGTCCATTGCATATCGGCCGAAACATCACCGAATTCAAATGGGATGGGACGGATCAGTATGGTCAGAAACTTGCCAATGGCATTTACCTGTACCGAGTGATAACCAACCTTAATGGCAGATCATTGGATAAATACAGGAGTACAGAAAAGGATAATGAGGATAATACTGATAAGTATTTTAATAAAGGATACGGTAAAATGTATTTGATGAGATAGATAATCTTTAAAAAGATATTTTAAGGGAAAAGCTATAATTGCTTTTCCCTTTTTTATTTTCGTTTAGTAAAAAAGTAATGAGTATTAAATCGAATATATCAGGATTATTGCGAAAAATGAA
>VBAS01000136.1 GCA_005882975.1 Bacteroidota bacterium
TCCATCGCACACAATGATGTTTGCTTTTCCTTCTGCAATTCCTTTTATTTCATAAGCCCATTTCCTGCAAAGTTTGATAGCTGTTTCCACAGCTTCAACTCCTGTATTCATCGGAAGTACCTTATCATAACCAAATAGTGATGTGATAAATTTTTCAAACTCACCAAGTACATTATTATGAAATGCCCTGCTGGTTAAGGTAAGTTTTTTCGATTGCTCAATAAATGATGCAACAATTTTTGGATGACAATGTCCCTGGTTCACGGCAGAGTAGCCGCTTAGAAAATCATAGTAATGTTTTCCATCTATATCCCAAACATACACTCCTTCTCCACGTTCAAGTACAACAGGAATCGGATGGTAGTTATGAGCTCCGTATTTTTCTTCGAGATCTAAATAGTATTGTGTCTTTTCTGACATATTAATAAGTGTATTCATAAAATAAAATGTAAAATGATAATAGAAAGAGATAGGTGTCTTATTCCCCGTTTAGGGGTTAGGGATATCTTAACCTCGGTGGTTGAGTAAATCGAGATTTTGCTTCAGAAAAAATGATATGTATAAAGACTGTTGAATGATCTGGAATTTGTTCCGAAGGAATCCCTACGGGAATGCAAGATACAAAAAAGCCGTGGTTGATAAATAGAGGCTCAGAACTAATTGATGAATGATAAGATTTAAACAGTTAACCCGGTTTAACTTGCAGGCTTAACAATCATTAGAAAAATGAGCTATACAATACCGGCGGGTACGAGGATCGGTCATATTCATTTAAAGGTTGCTGATCTTGAAAGAGCCTTAAAATTTTATCGTGATCTTTTAGGGTTTGAAGTGCAGCAATACTATGGCGATAGCGCTGTTTTTATTTCAGCAGGTGGTTATCATCATCATATTGGGTTAAATACATGGCACAGTAAAAATGCCGGACCTGCGCCAATAAACACTGCCGGGCTTTATCATACCGCTATTTTATTTCCAACAAGAAAAGACCTGGCTATTGCATTAAAAAGATTGATTGATGCAAACTATCCTTTAACCGGAGCATCTGATCATGGCGTTTCAGAAGCTATTTACTTAAATGATCCCGATAGAAATGGAGTGGAACTATATTGGGATAAACCCAAAGAGCAATGGCCAAAAGATGAAAAAGGAAATTTGCTTATGATGTCTGATCCTTTAGATCTGAATGATCTGTTACGGTCAGCTGAATAATGTTTTTACAAAATAGTTATTGGCAAATGAAATTGAAATGTTGTTCTCTTTTTTAAAGATGCCATAAACAGCAGAGCCGCTTCCACTCATAGAAGCATAAATTGCTCCTGCATCATATAATTTATCTTTTATATTTTTTATTTCAGGATACTTCGTAAAAACAGGTTTCTCAAAATCATTTATTAATTCGGCTTTCCATGTTGATATTGATTGCTGAATTATTTGTTTTATTGGTTTAACGGACTTCAATGGTTTAATAGTTGAAAAAGCCCAGGCTGTACTTATATGGATCGGCGCATGAACAACAAGAAATTTATATTCGGAAAGATCCAGTACTGTTTGTTCCAATATCTCACCGCGACCTGTTGCAAAGCAAGGTTTATTTAAAATAAAAAAAGGACAATCACTCCCGAGTTGTAATGAATATTTGATCAATTGTTTTTCAGAAAGTGACAGCTCAAATTTTTTATTTAGCAATTTTAATGTGAATGCGCCATCTGCACTACCGCCACCAAGTCCTGCACCCATCGGTATTGCCTTGTGTAAATGCATTTGAACCGCTGGTAATTGTGGAAAATCCTTTTTCAGTAGATCATAGGCTTTTATACAAAGATTTTTATCTTGTTCACCTTCTATCGAAAACCCGCTTGTAGAAAACTCAAACTTTTCTTTTTCTATTATTTCCAGGGAATCTTTTAAATGGACCGGGAAGAAAACTGTTTCGATATCGTGATAACCATCGTCTCGTTTCTTTACGATGTTTAATCCGAGATTGATTTTACAATTGGGAAATAAGATCATAGAACCACGATTAAAATGATTTTTTGGGGATTAAAATGAAATTTTACATTGTTTAATCAAGGAAAAAACAAAAGGAAATCAGTTCCCTAATTTCCTAATAATCTTTTCTAATCAAGAAAATCTTGGTTCTACTTTTTCTTCCTGTTATTTATTTCATCCCTGATAGCAATAGCACGAATATAATCTTCACTCTCGAGAACTTCATTAAGCAATGTATTCAAGTCCTCAAGACTCATGGTTTTCAGGTCTTCATTACTGCCGCCAGTTTCTTCCACGGGCACTTCCTTTTGCTCTTTTGATTTTTTCTTTTTACCCGTCGTTTCTTCCATCAGTATACCTGCGCTGTCAAGAATATTCTCGTACGTGTAAATAGGACATCCAAAACGAACGGCCAAAGCCAGAGCATCGGAGGTTCGTGAATCGATCTCAAGGGTATCCTTTTCTGTTGAGCAAACTAATTTGGAATAAAAAATGCCTTCCTGCAAGTCGCAAATGATGATCTCATGAAGATCAATACTAAAGCCAGTCATGAAATTTTTCATCAGGTCGTGAGTAAGCGGCCGGCTGGGTTGCATTTTTTCCAAAGCCACAGCAATAGCCTGTGCTTCAAACCCTCCAATTACTATAGGAAGACGGCGAAGACCATTTACCTCGCCTAGCACAACTGCATAGGAATGTGTTTGTGTTATGCTGTGCGAAAGGGCCACTATTTCCAATTCTATCTTCTTCATAATTATGCTACGAAACTAAGGGTTTTTAGTTAATTGATTAGGTGGGTTATCTTATTAAAAACCTGATAATGGGCATGTAAAAATAAAGGCTAACTGGTTTCCCAGTCAGCCTTTTAAAAACTCTTTCTTACTAATTTATGCTTTTATTTTCTTTATCGCTTCAGTCATCTTTGGTACAACTTCAAACGCATCACCTACAATTCCATAATCAGCTGCTTTAAAGAAAGGAGCTTCAGGATCTTTATTTATAACAACGATCACCTTACTCCTGTTTACACCGGCAAGATGTTGAATAGCTCCCGAAATTCCAATGGCAATATATAAAGTTGGAGCAATGGCAGTTCCTGTTTGCCCTACATGTTCATTATGTGGTCGCCAATGTGCATCTGCAACGGGACGGCTACAAGCAGTGGCAGCATGTAAAACCTTTGCAAGTTCTTCTATCATTCCCCAATTCTCAGGTCCTTTCATTCCACGACCAGCACTTACAACTATTTCGGCCTCTGTTAAGGGAACTTCGCCACTTACTTTATTAACCGCAGTCACTTTTACTTTTGGAGCATCAACTGATATATCGGTAGCAATAACTTCAGCAGTTCCTTCACCTGCTATTGTTTGATATGCATTAGGATTGAGTGCGATGATCTTTACATCTGTACCCAAAGAAATATTTGCAAAGGCTTTTCCGGAGAAAACATTTTTCTTAACCACAAAGCCTTTACTTGTATCAGGCAATGCAACAGCACCTGAAACAAGACCAGCTTTCAATCTTGCAGATAATCTCGGCGCAATTGCTTTTCCATCCACATTATTTGAAAACACAATTACAGTAGCGCCAGTTTTTCCCGCAACATCAGCAATTGCTTTTGTGTAAACCTTTGCATCCAAATGATCAAGTGCGGGATTGTTAACATGATGAATTTTCTTTACACCATATTTTCCAAGTGCAGCAAGATCGTCTTTGACTGTACCTAATACAACACCTTCTGCCGTTGTGCCTAGTTGTTCTGCAACTTTAGCGCCATACGTCATTGCTTCGAAAGAAGCTTTCTTTACATGACCGTCGTTTGTATCTATAAATATTAAAACAGACATAATTTGATTTTAGATTTCAGATTTACGATTGCAGATTTATATCACTTTGGCTTCTTCTTTGAGAAGTCGAACAAGTTCCTCTACATTATCCGGTGATACCAATTTTACTCCGGCTTTCGGCGGAGGTAATTCAAAACTTGCAATTCCAGTTAACGCTTCAACGGCAATTGGTTCTATTGATTTCAATGGTTTTGTTCTTGCAGCCATAATACCTCTCATATTTGGAATGCGTTGTTCAGCTACACCTTTCTGGCAACTGACTACAACCGGTAAATTCACTTCGCAAACTTCTTCGCCACCTTCGATCTCTCTTGTTACGGTCGCTTTGCTTCCTCCCAATTCAAATTTTGTTGCAAGTGAAATGTAAGGAAGGTCCAACAACTCAGCTACCATGCCACCGATCGATGAACCATTATAATCTATCGTTTCTTTGCCGGTAAAGATCAGGTCGTAACCACCTTGTTTTGCAACCTCAGCAATTTGAGAAGCAATATAAAAACTATCATGACTATCGGCATTCACACGAATGGCTTCATCGCCACCGAGTGCTAATGCTTTTCGAATGATAGGATCAGCATCAGGAGTACCGACAGTTATTAAATGAATAACAGTAGAAGCATCAGCCTCTTTCAATTCAATGGCACGAACTAATGAGTACCATTCATCGTATGGATTAATGATCCACTGCACACCATTCGTATCGAATTTCGTGTTGTTATCGGTGAAGGCTATTTTTGCCGTAGTATCAGGCGTTTTACTGATGCAAACAAGAATTTTCATATACTTCTTTTTTTGTCATCCTGAGCGAAGCGAAGGATAGTTGTTTATGCAACCAAAGCAAAGATAGGGTGTGCCAATTAATAATTATAATTAGTAATTAATATTTTTTCCAGATGGATAGAATTGAGAAAATAAAGGAACTGCTGGCAGCGAATCCAACCGATAGTTTTCTTTGTCATGCATTGGCGCTGGAGTACATAAAATTGGGTAATGATACTGATGCAAAAAAATTGTTTGAGTCAATTCTTGAAAATGAACCGGGTTATATAGGCAGTTATTATCATCTTGCAAAACTGTTAGAGCGAATTGGTGAAACGGAGGCAGCAATAAAGGTTTATGAAAAGGGAATGGAAGAGGCGAAGAAGGCAGGAGATGATCATTCTTTGAGTGAGTTGAGAAGTGCTTTTGAGGAATTGACTTTTTAATTATGAACCTAACTAAACTACTACTATCAACTTCCGTTGCGTCGCACACTTGTACCTTCGGATCACTATTGAACAAATTTGAATTTACTACAACGATACCAGGAATTTATTAAGAAAGAACATCTTTTCTCACCAAAAGATAAACTGCTTCTTGCTGTAAGCGGTGGTGTAGACTCTGTTGTGTTATGCGAACTATGTAAGCAGGCTGCTTATGATTTTATCATTGCACATTGCAATTTTCAATTAAGAGGGGAGGAGAGTGAAAGAGATGAAAAGTTTGTAAGGCAATTGGGAGAAAAGTATAAGGTTGAGATTAAGGTGAAAAAATTTGAAACTGAAAAATTTGCCCAAGAAAATAAGATGTCGATCCAGGAAGCAGCGAGGGTGTTACGATATGAATGGTTTGGTGTATTAGTTGACAGTTCAGAGTTCGGAGTTGGGAAGTATGAACACGATTCGCGACTCCCGACTTTCCTGCTCACTGCTCATCATGGAGACGATAATATCGAAACTCTATTAATGAATTTTTTCCGTGGTACAGGTCTTCATGGCCTGACTGGTATTCCCATTTCAGGACCATCAACAGCTCTTGCTTATATCAAGCGACCATTGCTTCCATTTTCCAAAAAAGAACTTATTGTGTTTGCAAAGGAAAACAAACTTCAGTTTGTTGAAGATTCCTCCAACCTTTCTTCAAAATACACCCGTAATTTTTTTCGAAATGAAATTATTCCTGCAATCAGTAAAGTTTATCCGCAGGTAAATGAGAATTTAATTGAAAACATCAACCGGTTCAAAGAGATCGAAAAGCTTTATAAGCTTTCGATTAGTGATATTAAAAAGAAACTGGTAAAAGAAAAAGGAAGTGAGTGGCATATCCCGGTCAAACAATTAATGGGTTATAATAACCGGGCATTGATCTACGAGATCATTTCCGATTTTGGTTTTACTGAAAAACAAATTGATGAAGTGCTCAAACTGGCTGAAAGTGATTCGGGGAAATACCTTGACTCGCCAACCTTAAATTACAGGTTGATAAAACACCGGCATTGGTTTATTATTAGCCTTATAAACTCAGTTGATTCAAGGATGATAATCATTGAGGAAAAAGATAAAACTGCGCAATTTGAAGAAGGCGTAGTTGAAATTGAAAAACTACAAACTACAAACTACAAACCTCAAACCTCAAACGATATCGCTTGTCTTGATTCAAAAGAGATCAACTTTCCATTGATCCTGCGCAAATGGAAAACAGGAGATTATTTTTATCCATTGGGAATGAAGAAAAAGAAAAAACTTTCCCGTTTTTTTATTGATCAGAAATTATCAAAAACGGAAAAAGAAAAAGTCTGGGTTGTTGAAATGGATAAAAAAATTATCTGGGTTGTGGGAAAAAGGATTGATGAAAGATTTAAAGTGACAGACAAAACAAAAAATGTTTTAAAGATCAATTATCGTCCGAATTGAATAAGCTGGCCCAACTCCACATTTTTAATTGCATATACAAAATCTGTTAAAACCGGGTAATCAGAAAAAGTCTGGCAAGCGATAATGGTAAAGCCAATACCAAATAATGCTCCGAAAATATGTGCGGAATGATTGATGTTCCCGCCGCCTCTTTTATCTAACCATCCTGAAACGAAAAGATAAAGAATACCAAAAATAAAACCCGCAACATAGATCGGGATAAAGAAAAGCCCAAGTTTTGCCAATGGAAAAAAAAGTATGCCGGCAAATATGACT
>VBAS01000137.1:0-7625 GCA_005882975.1 Bacteroidota bacterium
ACAATCACTCCCTGTCCATATCACTCCTTTTTCCAATGATGATTCGGCTACATAGTAAATGGTATTATAATTTTCACCACCGGCACCTTCATTTGTAATAGGTCCACCACCTAATCCTTGTTTGGTTGAATCATTTCTGGTAAGGTCTGGACTGATCACTTCCCAATTAATGCCTCCATTCGTTGTTTTCAATAAAACATTTCCTGCATGATAAATAATTGATGGATCATGCGGCGAAGCAACAATTGGCGCATTCCAGTTGAACCTGTATTTCATTTTCTTTGGTTCAATGGCAAGGTTCACGGAAGGATAAGCCTGTATATCTTTTACTTCTTTTGTTTTGGCATCCAATACTTCAATATAACCCTGGTAACAACCGCCATAAAATGAGGTTGGATTGTTAGGATCAAAAGCGATCCATGCACTTTCACAACCCGGGCCTACCATCCAATCTTTTTCTGTTATGCCAAATGAATTGTTGCGGCTTTGAATCATCACAGATGTATTATCCTGCTGACCTCCATACACCCAATAAGGAAAACGATTATCAACACTGACTCTATAAAACTGTGCAGTCGGTTGATTATCTAAAGAACTCCAGCTTTTACAATTATTAAAAGTTATTTCGCCACCGCCATCATCTGCTAAACCGATTATGGAAGGATCCTTTGGATTTATCCAAAGATCATGTGTATCTCCATGACCAACTCTTACTTGAGCAAACGTTTTTCCTCCGTCAATTGACTTTGTCATCGGTGCATTCAGTACATAAACTATGTTCTCATTTTTTGGATCGGCAAATACTTCCATATAATACCATGAACGGGATGTTATCAGTTGATCATTGCTCATTAATGACCAATTCATACCTCCATCATCGGAACGATACAAACCTGCTTTTGATTTTTCTGCTTCTACAATTGCAAACACACGATCAGGATTTGCTCTTGAAACCGATACGCCGATCTTTCCCATTTGAGCAGGCAACCCATCATTTATTTTCTTCCATGTTTCTCCCCCATCATTACTTTTCCAAATGGAGCAACCGGGTCCCCCGCTTTCTACTTTCCATGGATAACGACGATGCTGCCATGTGGCTGCATAAAGTACACGTGGATTTTTTGTATCCATACTTAAGCTGCTTGCACCGGTGCTATCATTTACAAATAAAACTTTGCGCCATGTTTGTCCGCCGTCAGTTGATTTAAAAATTCCGCGATCAGGATTCGGTCCATGTGCTGTTCCCTGTGCAGCAACATAAACTATATCAGGATTATTAGGATGAATAACCACATCAGAAATATGACGGGTGTTTTGTAAACCGATATTCTTCCATGTTTTGCCGCCATCAACTGATTTGTAAACGCCATCTCCATAAGAAGTCATTACACCACGAATAGCATGTTCGCCGGTACCAACATACACGACATTGGGATCAGATTCAGAAACTGCGATATCGCCAATAGAACCAACTTTAAAAAACCCATCAGAAACATTGCGCCATGTTAAACCACCATCATCAGTTTTTGAAACACCACCACCGGTATAACCAACAAAGAACGCCTGGTCATTTCCCGGTACACCACAAATAGCATTGGCTCGACCACCACGGAAAGGACCAATACATCTCCATTTCAATGCCTGGAAAACGGAATCGTAATTGGCAGCAGTTTTTGTTTCTTCTGTTTTCTTTTGTTTTTGGGCTGTAAGTGAAATGGTGATTGATCCAAGTAAGATGATGGTGATAAGCTTTCGCATATAGTTAGTTTGTGTTGCTGAAATTAGGGAAATATCGGTAACGGAGGATTTATCAATGAAAATGGCGAAGATAAAATTGCAAAATATCATTGACGACACTACAATGAAGATGGTGAATGACAAATGTTTGAAAATAGTGATTCAGTGATGTAAATTTATGTTTTAGCAGAAAGCTGATTTTTCCGTAACTTATTGACCAAGTTTGTGGCATTATAGTCGGACTATTTGTGACACCAATCATTGGTTAAATATTGTTAATTGTTTTTGGGTATACTTTTAAACAAAAGCTATAAACGATGAAATCAAATCGCCGCTCCTTCGTGAAGCAATCATCTTTAGCAATTGCTGGATATTCCTTCACTACAAATAAAGAATCAGCTTTTGAAGCCCCCTTTGTCCACCATGTCTTGTTTTGGCTAAAAGACAAAGACAATAAAGAGAATTATACCAAGATGCTCCGATTCCTTAAAAAATTTAAAGAAGTAAAAGGTGTAAAATTTTTACACGTTGGCGCACCTTCTATAAGTGACGTAGATTATGAAGCCAGTGCAACAGACGTTAGCTATACCTTTTCGTATTTAACCCTTTTTGACAGTAAAAAAGATAAAGAAGATTATCTAAAAGATCCATTACATACCCAATTTTTTAATGACTTTAAAGATGTGGTATCTAAGGTTATAATTTATGATTCGTTGAATATTTCCGATTAGACGCAATTATTGGTGTCCAAGTTTAAACAGGATTGAACAATTGTAAATTGCAACAACAACCGATACAGCAATATCCACTTTGTTGGTATGCCACTCACAAAGCCATGCGACATACCAACGATGGCATAAAGTTTATAAATTTGATAATCATTATTTACAATTAAAACAAAAAAAATGCTTGACCCAAAAGACCAAGATGATTTAGACAATCATGCAAATCAACTGAACCCTAATAATGATGAGTATGACGGTAGTGATAATAGCAAATCTGACCATGATTATGACAACGATAATCATGCAAATCAACTGAACCCTAATAACGATGAATACAGAGGGAAAAAATGAGTTGACAAGCCTTCTCACATAAATTTTGAGAAGGCTTATTTTTTAAGAAGAGCACTTCACTTTGACAGAGACGTCAATTCAAACTTCAACATTTTCCGCCGTTGTTGGTGTTCAAGTTAAGATAGGTTTGGACAATAGTAAATCGCACCAACAACCGATACATCATCAACTTCAATTATTAAATTTTCACGCAGCGAACGCAAAGGAACTGCGAACGCAGGTCACTTCCTTTTATCGCTGCGATCGCTGCGTGAAAAAAGCTGAATAGAATCGTTGGCGCACAAGAGTGCGACGCAACAAAAGCTTGATCAAGGAACAAATGTTCGGTACATAACTCTTTATCCATTTCTTAACAACCTTTTTATAATTACCAGAAATTCCCATCGTTTTAAAATCATTCAACTTCAACCGGACGATTCACTATTATTTTATTTACTGAAAAACACCTACAATGGCAGACACTAACAATGGCCAGGATGACTTATTGTATTCGTATGACTCATTCGGCGAAAAGAAAAAACCGGCTGATAACAATTTTCTATGGTGGTGCTCAGGGGCACATCAAAAATTACTGAAACAATTTCCATCCGAACATAGTAAGTACTCCGGACTTGGCGCAGTGTTGCTCGCCACCTTTGTGCTGGCAACTATTTCTGCGGGCTGTGCAGTTTATACAGTGTTTGGAAATTGGTTGTGGACGATTGCGTTTGCGATCATCTGGGGATTGATCATTTTTAATTTCGATCGCTTTCTCGTTTCTACCATGCGGAAATATGGCGTATCACGCCGCAAACAAATTATGATGGCATTGCCGCGGGTTGCACTTGCATTGCTTATTGGTGTAGTCATTGCCCGGCCACTTGAAATGAAAATTTTTGAAAAAGAGATCAACGTTAAAATGACGAAAAACCTCCATGACAAGATCCGGCTTAATGATAGTCTTTTAGCCATGGAATATAAAAATCAACTTTCAAATGCAGACTCAGAAAGACAGCGACTCCTCGGTCGCAAGCTGGCGATCGAGGATACGCTGCACAATTTACGATCAGCATACCTGCAGGAAGCTGATGGTACGGGTGGCAGTCGTCAAAGAGGTATTGAAAATATCACAAGACTGAAACAGGATGCATTTAACCTGGCAAGGGATCAATTTGCTCCTGAACTTTTATTGCTTGAACAAAATATGAAAAGCCAGGAGAACATTACTGATGCTGCAAAAGCATCTATGGAAGATAAAAGAAAACAGTTTGAACAAACTGCCATGGCCAATAGGGGTTTTCTTGAACGTAACAAAGCGTTGGCTGATCTGTCGGCCGAAGAAGGAAGTGTGTTCTGGGCAAGCTGGTTGATCTCATTACTGATCATCTTAATTGAGATCGGGCCGGTGTTATCAAAATTGATGATGCCATTGGGACCTTATGATGTTGCGCTAGCAAAAGAAGAATTGCTGCACATGGCAAATGAAGAAGGTGAGATAAGAAAAGATAAAGTGGAAAGATTTGAACGGAGAAAAATTTATCATGAAAAGCAGAAAGAAATGAGTGATACGCTGGCAGAAAAAGTGGTACAGCTTCAGCAAAAAAATATTGACAGGGAGCTTGACAAATGGGAACGTGGTGAATGGGAACCGGAAGATCATCGTGCAAGTATGGATGAAGTGATGCGGAAAATAAAAAGTCAATACCAGTTCAAAGAAGATGACTTGTTATAATAAATGATTGCCCTGCTATGACAACCTTTTTTCACCACATAGAAACATAGGAACATAGATTTCACATAGATACTCTATGTGCGACCCCTTATGTGTGCTATGTGCCTATGTGGTTCACTTTTTGAGATCGTGTTTAATTGGATTACAACATTAGGCCAGTCATTTAATAAAATTCGAACAGCCAGTTAACCAGGGAGTTTTATTCTCGTACAATTCTTATGACCCGTCAACGAATATCTAGTATAGCCACGAAAATATTCGTCGGGTCATTTGTTTTAAAGGGAAAAAGAAAATGGTTTATCTAAATCCATTTTAGGTATTTAAATAAACCATTTATATGAACAAGGAAATTTCTACGTTTTATCTTTCACTCCTGCCCTCTTCTTCATTTCAGCGATCGGGAAAACAACTAATCTTCCAATTGGCTTGTCACCACGATAAGTGATCACTTTCATTGTTGAAGCGTCTTTTGGTACTGATACCGCACCTGAATACTGAGGATAAAAATTATCTGGAATAGAATTATCAAATGAATAATGAATAGCAAGTCCCTGGACTTCCGTTTTCATTTCAACAGTGATCTCATTCTTATCATTCTTTTTGAACTTAAAGTCGGGATCATACATGGCAGGAGAATATTTTGTCTGTGCAAGATCAAAACGTTTAAAATGCTCTTCCACTTTGGGAACAAAAGTATTCCAGTTCTTTTTTTCTTTTGGTGACCATACAGTTTCTGCAATTGCAAGAGCCCTTGGCCATGTCATATATTCTGCCTGGCGAATGTTATAAACCTGCTCGGTCCATAAATTCGCTTGCCCGCCTTTTATATATTTTGCATTAACGCCATCAGGCACTGGTTCAAACTCATATGATTTACTTAAACGTAATGAGGCATAAACAGGAGGCTCGGTCATTACATCGCTTTGCATATAATCAAGATAAGCAAAAGTGGTAGGGGCCATTACAACTTCATGTCCCATCTTAGCAGCTTCAATACCACCTTTCATTCCGCGCCAGCTCATTACTGCTGCATTTGGCGCCAATCCACCTTCCAGTATTTCATCCCAACCAATAACTTTTTTTCCTTTTGATTCAACAATCTTCTCCACTCTTTTCTCAAAATAACTTTGCACTTCATCCATTGTTTTTAAATTCTCTTTTTTCATTAAATCCAATATCTGCGGACTTTTTTCCCAAAAGTTTTTTGCACACTCATCACCTCCTACATGTATATATTCAAAAGGAAAAAGCTGAGCTACCTCTGTAAAAACTTTATCAAGAAATGTGTATACTTTTTCATTTGCAGGACACATGGTGTTATCAACTAAGGCATAAAAGTGTCCGTTAGCAGGCCACTCCATGATCTTTTCGCCAGAACGAACTCTGTATTTATCAGCACCAGGCGTACATGATAATTCAGGATAAGAGGCAATAGCAGCAAGACTATGACCTGGCACATCTATTTCAGGTAAAATATTTATAAAACGATCTTTTGCATATTGCACAAGCTCTTTAATGTCGCTTTGCGATAAGAATCCACCGTAATCTCTTGGTTCATCATCTGTGGGCGGAATAAAATTCCCGAATGTGCCAACACGTTTTACATTCCATGCACCAACTGAAGTAAGTTTAGGCAATGCTTTTATCTCTACTCTCCACCCTTCGTCATTAGCTAATGTAAGATGAAGTAAATTGTACTTGTACTTCACCATCGCATCAATGTATTGTTTTACCTGCTCCTTATTAAAAAAATGCCGGGAGATGTCAAACATCAAACCGCGCCAGCCGAAGCGTGGATAATCAGTAATATCCACAAGCGGAACTGACCATGAACTATTTTTAACGACTGTCTTGCTTTCAATAGCCGGAGGTAAAAGCTGCAGCAATGTTTGTACTCCATAAAATAAACCGGCAGGTTCATTGGCAGTAATTGAAACGCCATTGCCTGAAGATGTTAATTGATAACCTTCTTTACCTATTGTTGCATTTGATGTCTTATTCAAAGAAAGTTTAATGTCAGCTTTTTCATTGGGGGAAACAATAGTAATTGGCAACCCGGTAACAGATAATTTATCTTTTAATGACTCAGCAATTCTTTTTACAGACGCATCAGCACCAATGACGATCCCGTTTTTAAAATTATAAACCCCGCCCTTTTGCTGAAGCGAAACTGGCTCTGGAATAATTGAAACCTGGGAAAAAGAAGAAAAAGATATCGCCGTAAAAAAAATAAACGTTAAAATAGTTCTTGCAAGCATATCGTAAATATTAGATTGAGAGATGAAGTTAAATTATTTTAAGGGTGAAAAGCTATAAAAAATAAATTTTCAAATAGCTGACAATTCCATGCTCTTAAGATTTTTTAACTGAAGAATGCACAGCTCAAGTTGCGACTTTGGAATAGACGCTTCTATCATACAGAATAGTTGCAATTCTTGTTTTAAAATTACGCAGTCATTCTTTTTAATGATCCTCATTACATCATTCAGAATGGTATAATCAAATTGCAACCTGTAATTTATCAGAACAGGCTTCTTAATAATTGGATTCAATTGTAAAGCAAAAGATGCAGATGTTTTATAAGCATTGATCAGGCCAGGTACCCCAATAAAGTGCCACTGAAATATCGTACAACAACAATAGCAGTATTAGTCAGGTCTTTGCTATCCATTTGTCCAAGAATAGGCTTGCCTGCGCTGCCTGAAGGTTCCCCATCATCACTGCTGCGGAAGTTATTTCCATCGCTACCGATGCGATAAGCAAAACAATGATGCACTGCTTTGGAATGTTCTTCTTTTAATTCTTTTAATCGTTTTTTAAAATCATTGGTTGATGAAATTGGGAAAGCATACGCCAAAAAGCGACTGCCCCGATCCTTAAATTCGCCAACAGATTCTTTTTCGATAGTTTGATAAAAATTATTATCGGGATTATGCTTTGCCAGGAGTTTGTTCTTTTTTTATAAAGAGATAATAAAACTGTATGCAGATGATAAATGCGTTAGGAATAATGATCGGAAAATTAACATCTAATAAAATTCCATAGATCAAAAAGCCAATAGCGCCCAGCATATTTATAAAACGGATCCTTCTTACTTTTTG
>VBAS01000137.1:7709-8089 GCA_005882975.1 Bacteroidota bacterium
CTATCTATGAATATTGGTGCACTAAGTCCATTATTAATCATTAATTTTTCATTTTTAATTATTCTTGCCTCATCCCACATTTCTTCATCAATAAATGATTGTAATAATCTTGCGCCGCCTTCCACGATCACACTTTGAATTTTCATTTGATATAATGCATTCACAATTTGATGAACCATGCTAACATCTTCAGTTACCTGGTAGTAAGTAAGATGGCCATTCTCTTCATGCTTTACCTTATTAAATACAACCGTTCTTTGTTTGCCATTAAAGATCTTTAAAGATGCCGGCAATTTCAGCTCCATATCAATTACTGATCTTATTGGCGAATAGCCGGGCCAATTTCTTGTAGTAAGTTCGGGATCATCAAGCAAGGCAGT
>VBAS01000138.1 GCA_005882975.1 Bacteroidota bacterium
TAGAGTTTATTGTTGATAAAGATGGAGTGCCTGTCAATTTTAAAGTATTAAGAGGCGGCGTAAATGAAGATTTTAATGATGAGCTGATCTCAAGGATAGAAGCAACAATGGCAACATGGCAACCAGCTTTGCTAAGCGATAAACCAGTGCCTAAAAAAATGGTACAGACCGTTACGATCGAGATCCCGGAACCAATAGAGAGTAATTAAATTGAAAGCATATTTTATAAGTGGGTTAGGAGCTGATAAAAAGGCTTTTCAAAAAATAAAACTTCCTGCCGGATATGAACCTGTTTTTCTGGATTGGATCCCCCCGCAAAAAAATGAATCACTTACCAGCTATGCACGCCGTTTTTCTTCCCTTATAAAAAGTGATGATGCATTTATTCTTATAGGACTTTCTTTTGGTGGCATGGTCGCTTCTGAAATTGCAAGACTGCGAATGCCAATGAAAACGATCATTATTTCAAGCCTTGCTTCTTCAACTGAATTACCCTGGTATTTTAAGCAAGCAGGTAAAATTGGTTTGCATAAAGCGGTACCTGTGAAATTCCTGAAAGCAGGAACTGTGATCAAGAATATCATGGGTGTAGCATCAAAGGAAGATAAAGCGATCATATATAATTATGCAAGAACTGCCGATCCTGGTATGGTTCGCTGGTCGCTAAATGCAATTGTGAATTGGGATCAGCCGGATCGTTTACCCGGTATCGTTCATTTGCATGGATCAAATGATAGAATGCTTCCACTAAAATATACGCATCCTGATTTTGTAATAAAAGGCGGCGGTCATCTTATGATCTTTAATAAAGCTGATGAAGTGAATAAGATTTTGAATGAAGTGCTTTCGGTGAATTGAGCCACTTAATTGCATTCACTATTCCAAATCATAATTAAAAGATCGATCAGAACGTTTTATTATACTGCGCTGGTTGTCCGGGTTTGGGTAAAGTCTTTAAAATAAAATCCCGAAGATCATTAGTGCTGGTTTCAAGGTCTTGTTTGCGCAAGTACATCATATGTCCGCTACGATAACCTTTAAAACTTATTCGTTGTTTCATTTTACCACCGGGGTCCAGTTGCCACATGTTGTACTTGGCATTAAAATAATCACATGCTCCGTCAAAGTATCCGCTTTGCACCATCACATGCATAAATGGATTTTCAGCCATAGCCAGGCGAAGATTTTCCCCAGTGTGGTCATTGCTGCGATCCCATGGTGACACGGGTCCGAACATATAATATTTGAGATCTGTTTTATAATTCAATTCATCGTGGAGATAATAATTCATGGCAGGGGAGAAAGTATGGTTCCATGAGACAAGCTCAGCATTATAATCAACCGTATCACCTGCATCCTGTTTATCAATACCAAGATAGCGGCTGTCTAATCTTCCAACGCTGTATCCTTTATCACGCAATAGTTCTTTCCAAAAAAATTGAGAAGGAATATTCAGGTTGCGTTGAATGATCACATTTTCTTTCAGACCGGAATAGCGACTCATCTTAGCAGCAATTGCCTTACGTTTATCATCTTCCAAAGATCCGCCACGTGTTATTGCTGGTATCAATTCATTGATCGTAAAATTTTCCACTTCAGGTAATACATCAGTGAGATCTTTGCTTTGCAGGTCCGCCGGCAGCATTTTATGATACCATGCAGTGGCGGCATAATATGGTAACCGCGAAGCCATATCAACCGGTCCCGTTCTTTCAACGCCTAAGATCGTCGGGGATACAAGTACAACGCCATTTAAAAACATCCATTGGCGGTTTTGCAATTCTAAAGCAAGGCCAGAAACACGATTGGTACCATAACTTTCTCCAATTAAATATTTCGGAGAGGTCCATCGGCTATAACGTGTTACAAAAGTGCTGAGCCATTCCGCCAGGTATTTGATATCGGCATTCACGCCAAAAAATTTTGACGTCGGTGTATTGCCGGTTATGCGTGAATAACCAGTGTTCACCGGATCTACATATACAATGTCAGCCATATCAACAAGGCTATATGGATTTTCTTTAATGCCATAAGGTTGTACAGGATAACCCTCATCATCGACATTCACCAGTCGCGGTCCTGTATAACCCATTTCCATCCATACGGATGATGTGCCAGGGCCACCGTTAAACGAAATGATGAGTGGTCTTGCGCTGCGGTCCTTTATATCTGAGCGTTCATAGTAAGTAAAGAATACACCGGCAATTATTTTACCCGAATCACCATATACAGGCAAAGTACCGGCAATTGCTTTATATGGGATCTTATTTCCTTTTACTGTTACAGTGTGTTCGGTTGTTACAACCTGGTCAGGATTTAAGATTTGCCCGGTTTGAGAAATTGAATGAATCGTGCTAAATAAAATAAATATAAACAGGATCGGTAATTTTCTCATTGCAGTTTGATTTGGGTGATGAAGATAAGAAATGAGAAGCAGATGAATTGGTTTGAAACTTTATAAAGGATCAGCTATGGTTGAGATCGATTAAGACGTAGCATTTCCCTTTCTAATTCGTTCATAATAACTCCTCACAAGCCCGTTGGTTTGTACTTGCGTTTTTATATGCCTGAATTGAAGATCAATATCAAGATAGCCAAATAAGGGGATGCCATTTCCTATGAGGATTGGAGCCTTTGCTATAATTAACTCATCAACCAAATCTTCTTTTAAAAAATCTTGTATCACTTTTCCTCCGTCAATGTATATGTTTGAAATGCCATGACCTGAGAGGTAGAGTAATAAATCTTTGGGATTCATGGAAAGAATAAATGCTTTCTTTTTTATTGCATCCGGCACTTCTTTAATACTGGTGCTTAATACAAAAACTTTTTTTGTATATGGCCATGAAGGAAAAGTTAGCACCTTTTCAAAAGTTCCTTTTCCTATTACGATTGCATCTATTGAGTTTATAAATTCTTCATAAGCGTTGATAGCTTCATCATTGGCAAATTGACTTAGCCAACTAAAGTCTCCATCCTTTCTTGCAATGAAGCCGTCAAGACTTGTTCCAATGTAAACTTTCGATTTCATTCTTTAAACTTAAACACTAATAACGGCATAAAAGCAAAGACAGCTTTTATTTTAATTCCGTTAATGAAAGAATATTTCCGTCCGGGTCTTTAAACCACGCAACTTTTGAACCATTTGGTGATGTCCACACTCCCGAATTGTCTTGCTTAAGAAAGTCATATTTTTCGCAAAAAATGTTCTTGTCGTTTAGTTGTTTTATGCTTGAAGAAATATTGTCAACATTCCATCCAAGGACAGTAAAGGGATGTGGTTTAAAATCCTGGACAATTGTAACACGTAACAAAGTTCCATTAGCATCAAACTCCAAAGCATAATTATCTTCTGATAATAGTTTCAGTCCTAAAATGTCTTTGTAAAAAGATCTTGCCTTGTCAGGCTGCATAGTGGGGATGAACGCTTTGAGGTTTTTGTTAGCAAGCATATTAAAAAAGGTTTGAGTTCAAATAAAGTTGCTACAAATGCTACGAATTATCGAAGTGCTGAAAATGAAATTCCCACAACTATAGTTAACTGATCAGGGATTCATTTTATTAAAATATTCAGTTATCGTTTCATTATTTGCCTTTGCTCTTCCTTCACTGGTTCCAAATGTCAATTCTGTTCTTCCTTCTTTCATTTGTTGAAATACGGCGTCTACAAAATCACTGACAGCAGGTTGCCCATCGTGTATGCCTTTTCCACCAAGGTCTGTATTCAAAGCTGGTGGTATCATTTCAATTACTTCAATTCCCGCCGATCTCAACATACGTCTCAGGGAAAGAGTGAACGAACGCATAAATGCTTTTGTCGCACAATAGACAGGAACTTTTGCAAGCGGAATGAATGCTAAGCCTGATGTAACATTAATAATAGTTTTTAATGATCTTAAATTTGTAAACAGCGTTGTCAAATGAATAGGCGCTATCACATTCGTTGTAATTTCTTCATTGCTCTTTTCATAAAAGTTGCTGTCGGAAACACTCATCCAATTTTGAATGCCAGCATTATTGACTAAAACATTTAGATCATTATGGTTTTCTGCAACCCAATTGTAAAGTTCAATACGGTCTGCTTCTGCTGACAGATCACAAACTTTAGTGATCACTGCTGGAAACTTGCCCGCAACTTCTTTTAGTACTGCTTCACGTCTGCCGCAAATGATAACTGTATTATTCTCTTTGATAAATCTTTCGGTCAGTCCTAAGCCAATACCGCTTGCACCTCCTGTGATCAGGATCTTGTTATTTGATAATTTCATTATTAATTTTTTTAGTAAGTAGAATAAATAAGCACTCCAAAAATAATATTTAGTATTAATGATATAGCTGCCACCGCCAGTAAAAAATTACAGATGCGCTTTAGTTTTAAATATTCATTTTTTACATCAGGTCTGTATGGAAGTAAGTATTGAATAGGAGAGAGTAATATTGTACCGGGGCTAATTGTTGTACCATTTAAATGATTCAGGTAATAATGTACAATGATCTTGCCCATCAAAGAAAAAACAATCATGAAACCAGAGATAGTATGTAATAGTTGCAAATTCATGAGGGTTTACACTTTTATTTAAGTCCTTGTGTAATGCATGCTAACAACCGCATGTTGTGTACTGTGTTATTGCCGTCCAACTACAAAAGTAAGAGGCTGTCTGCGATAAGCTTTTACATTTCGTCCATACTGAGCGGCGGGTATCCATTTTGGTCCTTTCTTAATAATACGGATCGCTTCTTCTTCCATTCCATAACCGTAAGAAGTTAAGGCAACGACATCTATTATACTTCCATCTTTTTCAACTATAAATTGTATAAGGACATTATAAGTGCCAGGAGGTGCTCTTCTGTTTACAGGAACACTTGGATCCAGATTTCGTTCCAGGTAGCCCCGCCAGGCTTTTTCTCCACCCGGAAATGTTGCCTCTTTTTCTTCTCTCGTAAATACTGAATCTATTACTATACCATTGTCAGTAAGTCTCTGTATAATACCCTTCTGTCCCTGGAAAAAAACTTCACTGCTTTTTACACCTTCTTTAGTGTAGGAGACGCTTATGTAAGTATCCAGCAAACTGTCTTTTGTTGAATAATAATTGAGAATTCCGTTCTTGTAATAAGAAAATTTTGTTGACAGCAGAGGCTGATCATTTAAGTAAACAGTTGAATCCACTTTTCTTTGAAGACTATCCCATTTTTGCCACAAACCTTCCTTGCTACCATTTTTATAATTACCCTCTTCTTCTTTGTTGCCGTTAGGATGAAAGCTGGTATATAAGCCATTAAATTTGGAAAGTGATGAGTCAGTGCAAAAGGCAGTTAAAAGTAGTTTATCTCTGTTTATAGAATAACAGTTTAACCTAAAAGCTCCGTTTTCATACGATCCTTCACCTAAGATCACAGCTTTTGATTTTTCGACTGAACTGAAATCGGCATCGAAGTAATAAACATATCGCTTATTTGTCTGACTTTTAGCGATAGAAAAAATAAGCATACAAAAGATGCAGAGTAAAAAAAATTGTTTTTTCATGTTTGAGTTATAGAATTACTTTAGTAGTTGTTGCATACGACATGAATATACATCATCGGTACAAATAATTTACTGCAACAAAGCCTGCACAGTCTCATTTGTCCTTTGCTGAAGCAACATTTTTCTTCCAGCCGTCAGCTTATCATAAATATCTCTTGTGTAATGACGAATAGTAAGTAATGTCAAGCCTTTTGTTACGTTGATGTCAAAAAATTCTGAGGCAGCCAAAGCAAGCTTTTCAATTTTATCTTTTCTATCATCCAGTACGCAGATCATGCTGATCGCTGCATTTTGAGTAAGGTTGGGTTTTATTTTTAGTTTTTCAAAAAGATGAAAGAGATCGGCAATGGGCTTTTCTTCTACAAATGAAAAATCCTTTGAACTGAGTTCGATCATTGCCTGGTTTTCTTTTATAACAATTATTGGCGGCAAATTCTTTAATGATTTGTTATGAATAACTGTGCCACTTAATGATGGATCTAAAAAACATTTTACATATAGTGGGATATTTTTATTTTGAAGTGGCTTTATTGTTTTTGGATGAATGACCTGTGCGCCGTAATAAGCCATTTCAATTACTTCGATATAATTCAGTTCATGAATTTCTGTTGCATCAGGAAATTGTTTGGGATCGGCGCTCATTACACTGGGCACATCTTTCCAGATCGTTTGGTTCTTTGCATTTAAAAGATTTGCAAAAACAGCAGCGCTATAATCACTTCCTTCTCTTCCAAGAGTTGTGCTTTCATTTTCATCAGTGGCGCCAATGAATCCCTGCGTTAAGACAATATTCGTATCATTAAATAAAGGAACTATCGAATTTTGAATCTGTGAGTTTGTAAACTCCCAATTAATTGCTGCATCCCGGAAATTATCATCCGTTCTGAAAATATCTCTTACATCAACCCATTGATTTTTTATTCCAATTTCATTTAGGTAGTGACTGACAATTGATGTAGAAAGTAATTCGCCGATACAAACAACCTGGTCGTAATAATAATCATAGTCTTTAACTGATTTATCATGCAGCAGCCATTCCACTTCTGTAAAAAAATTGTTTAGTTGTTCTTCGCAGGCTACCGCATTTGTTACCAGCAGAAATTTGGCTGTATTAAGATGTTGTTGTTTTACTTGTTGAAAAAGTTGAAGAGCTTCTTCTTTTTTACCTTCATAAAAAGCATTTGCTACTTTTTCGAGTGCATTGGTTGTTTTGCCCATGGCAGAAATAACAACCAGGATTTTTTCATGAGAATACAGTTTAAGTATGTCGCCAACATTTTTAACTCTTTCCACGCTGTTTACCGATGCGCCACCGAATTTGAAAACCTGCATTATTTATTTAAGATTTAGATTTGAGATTGCAAAGATAAAGGCAATATTATCTCACAGACGCCTCGGATTTTCACAGATTTTCTGTGTGAATCTGTGAAATCTGTGAGAGATAAAAAGATGAATAGAATTACCAAAGTACAAGTGTGCGACGCAACAAAAGAGGAAGAGAATTACAAATGTTGGCTACATAATAATATATCTTATTTTTGTTTTCTTCCACTTATAAAAGAGTTTTTATGATCATCAACAGGCAAGTACTTACACTGGACGAATTTACAATTCAGC
>VBAS01000433.1:0-944 GCA_005882975.1 Bacteroidota bacterium
AAGATTATAAGCACCAATCAACCTGTCATGTTCAATATCTTTCCCGGTGTCATTATCCGGGATCTTTATATTTTTTGTTCCCGGCTCAATAAACAACATGTTAAAAAGCCGTGAAGTATAAATAGTAGTGTAGGAGAACGGAAGACCAACAGAAAAAAGCATTTCATGTTCACTGGCAGTAGGAGGGAAGATAATGCTAAGCAACATTTCCATCCATTCACGGTGTGTTTCTAATATCTCAAGATCCTCAATTGGATTTTGTAATTCGGGATGTTCGTGTGCATATTCTAAAATACCAGAATAGAGCTTTTTTACACCACCAGAAGAGCCATGATGCAAGGCTCTGTTTAGTACAGCAAGCAACGGCTGGAAAGATACCTTGCTTTGATAGTGTATAGGTGTGTAATTTGTATCCATCTATTATTATAAAGTTCTAAATGAGAATTCTAAAATGAGCAGGTTTATAGGGCTGGATAGCAAACGTAAATTTAATAAATGCTTTTTAGTTCTCGTGATTTATTATCATCATAATGCAGGCGAAATAACTGTCCTGAAATATCGACAAGCTGGCCTTATACCACATTGTTCGCACTTTGGATTTCTTGCCACGCATATATAACGTCCATGAAGTATAAGCCAATGATGAGCTTTATGAATTAATTCCGTTGGAAAATTTTTTACCAACTCTTTTTCTACGGCAAATGGAGTTTTAGTAGTAATGGGAACAAGGCCAATCCTTTTACTTACCCGAAATACATGGGTATCCACGGCCATATTAGGCTGTTTGTCAACCACGGAAGTGACAACGTTTGCTGTTTTCCTTCCAACACCTGGTAGCTGGATCAATTCATCGATGGTCATTGGAATTTTTCCATCAAATTTTTCCATCACCATTTTGGCCATGCCAATTAAATGTTTTGTTTTATTATTTGGATAAGAAATGC
>VBAS01000433.1:977-1597 GCA_005882975.1 Bacteroidota bacterium
AAACAACTCTTCAAAATTTGTCTTGCTAAGTGATGCAACATTGGGAAATCTTCTAAAGATCGCTGGCGTTGTCATGTTCACTCTTTTATCAGTGCATTGCGCAGAGAGAATTACTGCGACGATCAATTCATAAGGATCTTCATAGTCTAATTCCGTTTCAGCTTCTGGTAAATGCTTTTGAAAATAATCAATGACAAATTGATAGCGTTCTTTTTTAGTCATGCTAAACCCCCTGTCCCCCTAAAGAGGAGACTTAGTTTGTTATAGTTTTATTTTGAAGACAAAGGAAGCAAGTTAACAATAGATTTGATTGACTAGATTATGTGGGCTGTGTGTTGGTGGTCCCGCCTAAGCCGGGATCGGGAGGGCTTTAAATAAAAAAGCATCACAACAATTAAGTTATGATGCTATCAATTTGTTTGAAATCTTAAACTGTTTGCTCAGATCTCTCCTTTGCGTAGTTCAAAACATTCAACACTACTTCAGTACGTGGTGATTCTTTGATCTTGTCTAACCGCTGCATTGAAGTTTTCAGTACAGAAAGCTTTTCACGTAGTGCCCAGCTTTTCTTTAATGCTTCTTCAATTGCGTCAGCTTGCTCGGGAGTTGTCTCCTTGTAC
>VBAS01000433.1:1624-3494 GCA_005882975.1 Bacteroidota bacterium
GTCATTGGCAATCCAATTAATGTCCTAAAATTTTTTGTCCTTAAAAAGAGTGAATTCGAAACGTCCGCTATATAAACGGCTCATAGGTTTGCCATATTGTGCCGGATCTGCTTATTTATTCTTCAAATCGGGGTTTTCCGATACTATAAAAATGTCCTCATTATCTCTTTTCATCAAATATTTCTCACGGGCATACTTTTCTATCGTTGCCGGATTTGTCTTAAGTTGTTCAGCCTCAACTGATTCTTTTGCAATTTCCTTTTGATACCACGCCTTACTCACCTGTAATTCTTTTAGCTCACGGCGGTGTTCCATTTGAGTAAAAATATCTCTTGGATCAAAAAATAGTATCCATACTATAAAGGCAGATACTGAAAGAAAATATTTGTTTTTTAACCAGGCAGGAATCAGGTTTAGTAGTTTCATATTATTGGAATTTTAAGAAAGAGATCAGACTTCTGACCCCAACTTCAGCAATCACTTTCCAAATTTAATCTTTCCATTCGGATAAATCGCAGACATGCCCAGCAATTCTTCAATTCTTATCAACTGGTTATACTTTGCCATGCGATCTGTTCTTGATGCGCTGCCTGTTTTTATTTGTCCGCAATTTAATGCAACTGCCAGGTCAGCGATCGTTGTATCTTCTGTTTCACCGCTGCGATGACTCATGATCGTATTGTACCCGTTATGTTGTGCTAGTGTAACGGCGTTTATTGTTTCAGTTACTGTACCGATCTGGTTCACTTTTACCAGTAATGCATTGGCGATCCCTTTATCAATTCCCTGTTGTAATCTTGTTACGTTGGTTACAAACAGGTCATCACCCACTAACTGACATTTATCACCTACGGTCTTGGTCAGAAATTTCCAGCCATCCCAGTCATCTTCTGCCATCCCATCTTCAATAGAAGCAATTGGATATTGTTTCACCCATTTGTCCCAATACTTCACCAACTGTTCACTCGTCATTTCCTTACCACTGCTTTTATGAAAAACATATTTTTTCTTTTTGCTATCCCATAACTCACTATTTGCAGCATCCATTGCAATGACGATTTGCGATCCTGTTTTATATCCGGCAGCATCGATTGCTGTCAATACTGTTTCAATTGCTTCTTCATTTGATTGGATGTTTGGCGCAAAACCGCCTTCATCGCCAACATTGGTACTGAATCCTTTTTTCTTCAACACAGTTTTTAGTGCATGAAAAATTTCTACACCCCAGCGTAAACCCTCACTAAAACTTGTTGCACCAACAGGCATTACCATAAATTCCTGGAAATCGATCTTGTTATCAGCATGTGCACCGCCATTCAGGATATTCATCATCGGTATCGGCAGCGTCTTTGCGTTGGTACCACCGATGTAGCGATATAAAGGAAGTGACGCTTCTTCAGCGGCAGCTTTTGCAACAGCCATGCTTACAGCAAGCATCGCATTAGCGCCCAGTTTTCCTTTATTATCACTGCCATCAAGCTGTATCATCATTTCATCAATACCGGTTTGGTCGGCCACATCATTTCCAATTAACGCAGGAGCAATTTTATCATTTACATTTTTAACTGCTTTCAGAACCCCTTTACCCCCATAAGTTTTTTTATCATCATCACGCAGTTCCACTGCTTCATGTATACCGGTGCTTGCACCACTTGGCACTGCTGCACGTCCTAATGCACCTTCATCAGTCAATACATCTACTTCAACTGTAGGATTACCTCTTGAATCTAATATCTGTCTCGCAAAAATTTCGGAAATGTAACTCATGGGCTATTATTAATTTTTAATTGTTAATTATTAATTTGGTTGCAAGCATTTGGAATTCTTTTCATCTTCCGTTGTGTCACTCACTTGTACGTTCTGTTCGCTA
>VBAS01000434.1 GCA_005882975.1 Bacteroidota bacterium
CACATTCGTTACTGTAAAATTTCCAATCTTATCAGTAGTAGCACCATTGAAGGGTTTCGTTTCTCCCTGTCTAAATAAAGTAATGGTAGCATATTCAATGGGCATGTTCGATGAAGAATCAATTACAGTTCCTGATATCTTAGCTTTAGCATCGGTTTTTTCTTTTGTTTGTGATTGGGTAGCAGAAAATATGCACAACAGTAATCCGATCATAATGCCCTTTTTCACATTGCATTGTTTGTTGAGCAGTAAAGGTATCGGCAGATTCTGAAGTAAATATGGTTTTGATAAATAGTTTCGCTATCATTTCATTTCAAACTTCTGCGAAAAATTAAATTTGAATGAGAATTGAATTTTATTGCCATTTGAATAAAAGCCGTCGTTAAAATTGTGTCGCTTCCCATACTGGTATTCAATTCCAAACATCACATTGTCTACCGGGTAGCAGCGCAGGTTGATCAATGCATATTCTCCTTTTCTGAATGCATCAAGCGATTGCAGGTCCGCATTCTCGATGTTTATCATTGAATAACCTATGGAACTTTTTAGCTTCTTCGTCCATTCAACTTCAGCGAAACTTAAAAATCCCCATGCAGGTAAAGCCTTTCCTTTTACTGGTGATAAAGAATTTCCGGGATTGGATCCTAATGCAACATCCGGTGAAGGATCAGCCATATAATTTTCATAACCCTCACCATACTCTCCCTGTAATTTAAATTTCAAACGCTTTCCTGCATTGATAACAGTGCTTGCATTAAAGCCCCAGCCAATATCGCTTCCGCTTAGATCCTGCGCCGGAGTAGGAGATGTGTCCTTCCATTCAAGATATTTTACAATGGCTCCTATTTGTGTGTAACCCCAATTCCAGTTGTGCCTGTAATGTGTTACGAGATTGGGGAATGGTAAACGTGGTTTTACATGCTGAATGTCCACACTGTTTGAATAATCAGTTCCATCAGCAGTAGCACCCGGTCTTTCCAATGCAATAGCGAATCTTTCTTTATCAGTATATATAGGAGTGTAACGCAATTGTATGTTTAAAAAGAAAACCCGTGAGCTCGGTCCCCAATAATCGAGTGTGACGGGAAACACTTCTGTATCCATAAAGGTTGATGGAGTTTGACCGCCAATGAATTTTCCTAACTGTCCAAATCCATTTACCAGGTGAATAGTGGTTTGTCCTACATCTTTTCCAAATCCAAAAAGATCAAAATCAAACTGCGTTTTTAGTTCGCCAAACTTTGTAGCCGTGCTGCTTCTCACTCCAAATCTTGTTTGCCTTACACTGATAAAATAATTTCCATTCGACCCAAATTGATTCTTATACTTTGGTAGTTTAGTTGGGCGCATCACATCAAACCAATCGGGATCAATTGAATTAAAATTGTAGCCGCCATCTGTTAGAATAAATCCATAGGCCTCAAAATAATTTTTATCGGTCTGTGCAAAAGAAAAGGCAGGAAGCAGTATGATCAATAATTGAATGAAAAGTCTTCTGTACTTTTTTCCACGGATCATTCCTTTTAATTGATTCATTAAAGTGTAGCAAGATTTTTCCAGAAACGCTCCAGGCTTTCATCACCTCCGAAAAGCGTTGTGAAGATGGTAGAATCAGCTAATAAAATATCACCAGCCCTTTCTTCATTAGGTGGCATCCAGAGAAACATATTGAATTCTTTATTGCCAGCTTCAATAAATGGATGCGGATGCGCCATGTCGATCGGCTGACGAGCCAGTACATGGATCAATTTAGGGTCATCAGTGGTAACTGCATAATGCGGGAGATGCATGTGAAAATTAAAAGTGTTTACACCATTGAGCCAACCACGTTTATCAAAATCCATTTGTTTGTTCAGCGGTACTAACTGATTTTTTGTTCCCTCAACAGTTGCGGGCCGTAAACCAAACCTGTTTTCAACAGGAACACCTAACCCTTTCATCAATGACCTTGTATATGTTCCAAAACGTTGTTGTCTTGGCACAAGCGGATCACCGTGATGTTTATATTCTTGTTGCCGCTGATTCAGATCTTGAGAAAAGCCAACATCATGATGCGGACTAAGAACTAAGCAAGTGCCTTCTCTTTTTAAAAATTTCTTTATGGCTTCAATTTCTTCTGGTGATGCTTCTTGTTCTGTGACCATATGATCAAGACCGAATACCATTAGTGTATCTGTATCGTTAAGGATTCGTTCGTCTATTGGCAATCGTTGCCCGGCCTGGTCTATGCGTTGATAATCGGGAACGTGAAAACCCGTTACATGTTGAAACCTTACAATACTGAGATGGAAAAGTTCAAGAGTTCCGGCAATGCCTTGCAAAAACATTTTTTCAGAATATTCAATCGTTTCATAGAAGGGCCAGAGAACACGGCGAACTTCCGTAAAGGTTGAAAAACGATTGTCCATTTCGGTTATATCCCTATTTGCTTCCCATGGGTAACTCCAGGTCCAGTAAACGCTAAATCTTCTTTTACCAGCAATGAATTTACGGGGAGTACTAATTTGATTATAAAATCTTGGAGATGGATAACTCATGAATAAGGTTTAAGAATTGAGTCAAAAATTATTTTAATGAGGCCAGGTATTTTAAACCTTTAATTCCGGGTAAAAAGAAATAAGCACCACCTGTTACTGTGGTAAATGCATTCAATCCTTTCAATTTCTTTTTTATCGGTCGTTTGGGTATGGTCAATTCAAAAGGACCATCATTACTTCCTGCAAAGGGATCTCTCTCATTCAATTCCTGGAATTCAGGATCATTGGCCCAAACCGATATTAAAAATTCAAATTGTCTTGCCAGGTTAGTACAACCTCCAAACACGGCGATACCCCGGTTAGCTCCATCATCAGGTGCATCTTCCGGAAGATAGGGGCCATAGGTTCCACCTCTGCGAATGATCAATCTCCTGTTCATGATCCGTGATACCTTAGTATCTCTTACATTCATTCTTCTTATATGAGATGTTACAGGACATGCGTAACCATGAGGATCCATTTTTTCATAATCGAAATTGTTATTCCTCATATTATCAAACCCAAGTTCCCGATCATCTTTTTCAGGACAAAGAACAAGTGGTGCACCTGTTTTTCTCCAACGCCCCATAATTTTAGCTGCAACCAATTCCTGTTCTTCAGGTGTTTTTCCATTTGCTTTCAAAAAATCACGAAAGGCGCCTACATGTTCACGAACCTTTCGATAGCCAAGAAAGCTTCCATTCTTTGAAAGAATTTCCGGTTGTGGTTGAAGTGGAATTACTCTCTCGTCATCAGGGTATCCAAGAAAAAATTCACCCGGCTTGCTTGGAGCATGTGAGCCCGGCGTTGCCTCAATTCCCATTCCTTCAATGACAGGGGTCGTTATCCTGTCCCTGTAACCGAAATGTTCGTGAACATATTCTAAAGGAGGAACAGCTTCAATAAGTAATGATGAGAGTATCTCAACTCCCGGATTATTTTTCAAATATTCATCATGTTGTTTTATACATCTTTCTCTCTCTGCTTTGTCGCGGGCAAAAAGAATAACAACTGCATGAAGATCTTCGCTTGTTATTTTATCTTCCCAGTTGTCAGGATGATTTGCACCGGTATCGCCAAGCATCTGTGCTCTTGCTGCCATGCCTTGTCTGAATGGTTCAGGAAAAGTAGCAAGTGAATCCTCATCAAGTCCAAGCTTACGAAGACCGTTAAAAGTAAAAGCCAAACTAACCCATCGCATGTCGGTTTCATTTGCTGCCATTACAGTTTTAGCGGTTCCAACTAAGTCAGACAAAGCATTTACCCAATTACGTCCAGCTTCAGCCGAACGAAAAGTAATAAAATTATATTGCGCAATAGTTGCATGCGGACGGGTTAAAAGATAATGTTGAATATCTTCTAATTCTAGCATATGTTTTTATTTTGGCAGGTTATTGCATTTGATCAAGCATTTCAGAAAATGCATCTTTTAATTTCAGCGCTTTTTTTATTTCATCAGCAGATACATAAGGATATTCTCCATATTCGAGGAAACTTGGACATTGATGATCACGAACGAACTTAACGAAAGCTTCTTTATTTGTTTTCCAGTCTTCGGGAAATCCTTCAAGATTTTCAAATACAGTAGTGAGTCCGGATAAACTAAAGAGATCAACTGCATCTTCCGTGTACTTATCGAAATCGGTGTCAAAGATACCCTGGTACATGAATCGTGTATCGCCATCAAATAATACCCAACGGAGATAATGTAACTTAAGGGGAGCAAGGAAAAAGGGGCTCTCTGTTATTGCCTTCTGTATAGTATTGCCATGTGTTCTGATAATCTCAGCTCTTCCAGGTTTTACTTTACAAATAATTGTGAAACCATAATTGGCAGGAGTTTTAGGAAAGAGAGGCCCATAGCGGCCATCTTCTTTTTTAAAATATCCCTCTTTTGGAATTGCAAGTGCTGCTGGTGTTGACCAAGCCGTTTTTTGAATTGTTTGACATAACCCAGGTTTAGATTAATTAGTAAATAAAGATTTAATATTAAGTTTCGCAACTATGAATAGCATTGATAAAAAGATCACAAAAAGCCAATAAACTTTTTGATTTGTTTCGTGCAGTTGTTTTGGAAGAATTTGTTAACCGTGACAATCTTACAAACTCTTTAGATAACCACTCTAAAAGTAGGGGATTTGAATTGAACAAAGAAAATTAGTTGATGAAGTTCAACCTTGAATTAATGCAAGTGTTCTTATTTTATTTCAAACATCTATTTATATATAACAATCATTGCATGTGGTCCAGCATTTTGGAAAATGCGGCTTTTAGTTTTAGCGCTTTTTTTACTTCCTTAAAAGAAACATAAGGATATTCGCCGTATTCAAGAAAGCTTGGACGTTGATGTTCGCGGAAAAATTTGATCACTGCAGT
>VBAS01000435.1:0-2253 GCA_005882975.1 Bacteroidota bacterium
ATTCCACATCATGACCAGCATTAAAAGAAAAATATTTCAGAAAATGACACGAACAAATTTTATCAGCCTTATCCCGGTTTACAAAACCAATACTTCGCTTCATCGGCTTGCAATTAATATACTAGGGAGTTTAATGATAGCATGTTTCCTGCAAAGCTGCAGTTCTGAAGGCAAAGAATCACCCGGGAAAACAGACAGTACTGATGTAGCTGTAAAAACAGAAGTATTTGCCGTGCAGAAAGGGTTGCTCACTACTTCTTTGCAAATACCGGGTGAGCTGATCGCTTTTCAACAGGTGGATCTGTATGCCAAAGAGAACAGTTTTGTTAAGAAATTATATGTTGACGTCGGCTCCGAAGTAAAGACCGGTCAAATACTGGCAGCGATGGATGAGCCTGAATTAAATTCGCAGTTATCTGCCGCGGCATCAAGACTCAAATCGCAGGAAGCTTTATACATAGCAAGCAATGCAAACTATGACCGGTTAATAGAAACCAGCAAAACACCCGGCACCATCGCTCCAAATGATATTGATCTTGCACTGGCAAAAAAGAATTCTGATTATGCACAGTTGCAGGCCGCAAAGGCGGCTTACCAGGGTGTGGCTAACACCAGGGATTATCTTGAAATAAGGGCGCCTTTCAGTGGCGTTATCAGTGCACGCAATGTGAACACCGGTGCTTACGTAGGCCCCTCCGGCAAAGGCTCCGAATTACCTTTGTTCACTTTACAGGAGCAAAAGAAATTAAGACTGGTTGTTTCTGTTCCGGAAGCGTACACCAGCTACCTGCATGAAAATGACACCATAAGTTTCAAGGTGAATGCATTTCCTGAAAAAACATTTTCCGCTTATGTAAAAAGGCTGGCAGGTGCATTGGATGTAAGGTTGCGTTCACAGAGGATCGAGATGGATGTTATAAATACCGACAAAACGATTCTGCCCGGAATGATCGCGGATGTACATATATCCATGTCTGCAAAAGACAGCGTTTTCATTATTCCGAAATCTGCGCTGGTTAATTCACCTGAAAGAATGTTTGTAATAAGAATTGCAAACAATAAAGCCGAATGGGTTGAGGTAAAAAAAGGCCGGGAGCTTGATGGGAAGGTGGAGATATTTGGTAATATAAAACCCGGTGACAATCTTGTAAAAACTGCGAGTGAGGAAATCAGGGACAGATCAACAATTGGAGAGGTTAAACAGGTAAACCTTCACTAAAGTTTTTGCTCACCGCTACTAAAAATATTTTATTAAATTATTTCCAGGCAAAAATAATGACCGTACGCTGTTTTTATAAAAGAGTTTTTTGGAATGCCTCTTTGTATATCCTGTTATAGAAATTACAGTGAAAAATAGTAAGCAAAATAAAATGGTAAGTTTGTGGGAGATGAGACAGATTGAAACAATAGAAGAATTCTACAAACGGAAATTCGACTGGATTCCTGACAACATTAAAAACGAAATTGGGCATTTTAATGTGTTTCAGCATGAACCGGTAGAACCCGGCAAGATTAAAACACTTCCTTACAAAAGGAGGGATTTTTACAAAATAATGCTGGTGATTGGCGATATCAGTATCAATTATGCGGATAAGGTAGTGGCTGTAAAAAAACAGGCCCTGTATTTCTCAAACCCGCAAATTCCGTACAATTGTGATAACCTGGAAAGAATCAAAAACGGTTTCTATTGCATTTTCAATCCGCAATTTTTCCATAAGTATGGAGATTTGAATCAATACGCCGTATTCCAACCTGCCGGGAGCCATGTATTTGAAGTGTCGGATGAACAAGTTGAGCAAATCAGTCTCATTTACAAAAAAATGTTTGATGAAATTAAATCAGAGTATATCCACAAATATGATGTGTTGCGGAATCTTGTTTTTGAACTACTTCATTTTGCATTGAAGATGCAACCGGCAAAAAAATTGGATAAGCAACCCATCAATGCTTCCCAAAGAATTTCCACTATATTTTTAGAATTATTAGAACGCCAGTTTCCTATTGATGAAAACCACCAGGCATTAAGCCTGCGTTCAGCGTCTGAATTTGCAAGACAGTTAAATGTGCATGTCAATCACCTGAACAGGGCGGTCAAAGAAACAACGGATAAAACCACCTCGCAGATCATTGGTGAACGCATTTTGCAAGAGTCAAAAATCCTGCTGAAGCATAGTGCCTGGAATGTATCCGATATCGCTTTCGCATTAGGCTTCAGGGAAGTCACCCATTTCAACAATTTCTTTAAAAAGCATG
>VBAS01000435.1:2274-3712 GCA_005882975.1 Bacteroidota bacterium
TAAAGGAAATGGAAATCTATAATGTGTTCTTGTAGCCTTTCATTTCCTGATTAATTTAGTGATCTGTATTCGTTGGGCGCTTGGCCTACCCGTTGCTTAAACAGCCGGGTAAAATGCTGGGGATATTTGAATCCTAACTCATAGGCAATTTGATTAACTGATTTACTCTTGTCAAATATTTTTTCTTTAGCCACATCCATCACTTTCGATTGTATATACTCCTGCGCTGTTTTGCCGGTTTCTTTTTTTACCAGGTCACCAAAGTAGTTTGCTGATAAATTCAATTCACCTGCACAATAAGCTACCGAAGGCAAACCGGTTGTTTGTGGTTTGTCAGACCGATAAAAATCGTTCAACAAATTTTCAAACCTTTCTAAAATTCCCTTGTGTACATTATCCCGGGTAATAAACTGGCGGTCATAAAAACGGACACAGTAGTTCAGAAACAATTCAATATTTGAGACTATCAGTTTCTTGCTATGCTTGTCAACCGGTTGCTGCAATTCAAATTCAATTTTTGACAAACAGTCCATAATGATCTGCCTTTCACGTTCTGATAAATGAAGCGCTTCATTCGATTGATAGCCGAAAAAACTGTAATCCTGGATATGTTTTCCAAGTGAAGTGCCATGAATTAAATCAGGATGAAACAACAGGGCATGTCCCTTCGGTTGATAAGCTTTTCCGTCAGTTTCAAATTCCATTACCTGCCCGGGTGAAACAAAAACCAATGTGCCTTCCTGGTAGTCGTAGTAATGGCAACCATATTTTAAATCGCCGCATTTTATATCTTTCAAAAAAATACCGTAAAGGCCATAATTAATTCTAACTGTTTTGTCACCGTTCCACGACCGTGGCTTTGCTTTTGAAAAATCAATTACAGTTATCAAAGGATGAAGTGTTTCATGATCGCTCAAAACATTGTATTCGCTCACGGTATCAAACCTGTACATCTTTTGCATAGGTGCTATTTTTTGTGATACAAATTTAAGCATTCAATGATACGGTCAGTGGCAGAGGCTGCAACATCAGTGAAATTGGTAGTTAAATCCGTAATCTGTATACCATGCAGCCCAAAAAAAGCCAGGAACTTCGCAATGACAAAAGACGGAACTATGCAGAAGGTTACATTAAATAACGGTGTTGAAATGCCCATTCTTGGTTTTGGCGTTTTCCAGGTAACAGACCTGGCAGAATGCGAAAGAAGTGTGGTTGACGCTATTGAAACGGGTTATCGTTTGATTGATACTGCTGCTTCTTATGGAAACGAAGAAGCTGTAGGAAAGGCAATTAAAAGCACCGGTGTTCCAAGAGGAGAACTATTTATCACAACTAAAGTCTGGATCCAGTCAAATGGTTATGAAGGAACAAAAAAATCATTTGAAAATTCACTGAAACGATTGCAATCAGATTACCTCGACTTATATCTCATCCATCA
>VBAS01000027.1 GCA_005882975.1 Bacteroidota bacterium
TAGATGGCGAATTGCTGTAAGTGTAGTACTGCCAAATAAAACTCTTTCAACGCCACTGGTACCTCTCGTTCCCATTATTACCGCAAACGGTTGAATGTGTTTGCAAACATCTTCCAATTCATCAAGCACATCTCCCATTCTTGCTTCAGCATAAATTTTAATTTTTTGCGATGTGATATGCGTCAATGCATCTTTTAGCTCCTGCAGTTTTGCTTCACTGCTTTTCCTTAATTCTTCTGCTGATACCAATACAACAGGCACATCCGTCATTGAAACCGGCACCTGGTAAATATGCAATAGCATAAGACTGGCATTAATATTAACCGCCATATCAGCCGCAAAATTCATTGCATTTGTAGCTATTGGCGAAAAATCGGTTGGAACAATTATGGTTTTCATGATGAAGATAATTAGTGAAATAAATGTAGGACAAGAACCACGCCATGGCAATGACCTGCATCAGTGAAACTCATGATAGATATTATGGAAACACTGATTCACAGCATCTAAAAGAAAACAGTATTTATGGCACAAATTGAAAATACCGCCAATGTGCGGAAGGGAAAATCTTTTTCTCATAACAAAAACCAAATCACTAGAATTGATATGACGCCAATGGTAGATCTTGGTTTTTTGTTGATCACCTTTTTTGTTTTTACAACTACGATGTCAACCCCCAAAGCAACCGATCTGTTTATGCCAAGCGATAAGCCTGTACCAATACCATCCGAACTACCCAATAGCCTAGCGTTAAGTTTGATATTGGATGATAATAATAAAGTGTATTACTACAATGGAAGCTTTAATGAGGCAGCGAGTGAAAATAAAGTATATGAAACTAATTATTCGTTATATGAGGGTATTGGAAAAGTAATTCGGCAAAAGCAAAAAGAGATTGATGTCAGCGGGAAATTTACAGATGGAAGAAAAGGATTAATGTTGTTGATAAAGCCAACTTCAAAATCAGATTACAAAAATGTTATTGATGCGTTGGATGAAGTCGTTATCAACGATGTGCGAAAATATGCAATAGTGGAACCTGCCAACGAAGAAATTAGTTACATCAGATCAAAAAAACGATCAGGATTTTAATTCTATTAATTGAAGTATTTAAAATCAATATATCACTTCAACGGCTGCTATGAAAATAACTATTAATACGCTGCCCGACATTTTCCCTGATATTCATATAATATAAATTAATATCACCAACATGATAGTTTTTCGTGGAGTATAAAAAACTCCATGGAAATGTTGGCCGCTTTACCCAAATTACACCTTCATAGATCTGTGCATCTGTTGTTCGTTTGTAAATTTTATTGAATTTAAACAACACACTTCCTGTATTGAATTTTTTGGGAGCATAAATGCTATCGGTTTTCCATGTAATAGGGTTTGTAACCAGTGAGAAATCTTTTTCAACCTCAACATAAGGGGCTTTATATCCATTTCTAAAAGTTCTCCAGCCACAAATGCATCCGGTTTGAAGCGAGTCTTCACACATCTTTAAGGATGAAAAAGAATTCTGTGGAATAGTCATGCCTACAATATATGCAGCTACCAATTGCTTTTGCAATGGCTTGTTTTCAAAATAATCTTTTAATAAATGCAATGCATGTGTTGAACCCTGGCTATGTGAAGCAATAATGATCGGTCTGCCATGATTATAGTTTTTTAAATAGTATTCAAATGCTGCTTTTACATCTTCATACGCAAGATCAAAAGCTTTTAATGCGGCCGCGGTATCTTTTGGAAAGTAGGCGGAAATATGTGCTTCACGAAAACGCGGTGCATAAATCCTTGCATGCTGATTAAAAACACTTGCCTGGTATAAAATGCTTGAGTAATCTGTTTTTGCATTTAAATATGCATCGTCGATATCGGCATTCAAACCACTATCTCTTAATTCCATCGTGTAGATGGTAGGATGCAAAAAGAAAACATCAACCAGAGTATCCCTTACTTCCTTCCTAAGAGGTTTAGGAATGCTATCTGAAGGATCCCATTTTAAAGGATGCGCTGCCCAATAATTCAAATTCGAGAAGTCAGGTTTTTTGTCTTCGCTCTTAAACTGATAAAGGTTTTTATAAGCAAGATATTTATCTGCACAGGAGGAAAAGATTAATAAAAAATGAATACCGATAAAAAGATATCGAATCGCCTCTAACTGTAAAAACGTCCTTTTTTGGTCTTTCATCATTATAATAAGCCGACTATCAAAGTCAAATAAATTTTTATGAAAAATTATTTTTGCTCATAGAGACATGAAAATAAGCTATTTAACCTTAAAATAGACATAAATACTACTCCGCAACCTTCAAAAGACGAGTACTATGTTTTGTATAGTACCAAACATCACCTTATCTTTGGCTTGTCAAAGGAAAAAGGACATGAAATCGATTCTTAAATACATTGTTTTATCTGTAGTGCTTACAGGAATGTTCAACCTGGCAAACGCACAAACTGCAAAAGATTCATTGTACAATGAGATCGCCCATATGGATAGCGTTATGTTCAATGCTTTTAATACAAGAGACGTAGAAAAATTTAAATCATTATTTACTGAGGACCTGGAATTCTACCACGATAAAGGAGGACTTACAAATTATGAACACACGATCAACTTCATGAAAGACGTTGCAAAAAATAATAAAGGATTAAGAAGGGATTTGGTAAAAGGAAGCCTCGAAGTTTATCCTGTACCCGGTTATGGTGCCATGGAGATCGGAGTGCATACTTTTTGTCATTTGGAAAATGGTAAACAAGATTGCGGCACTTTTAAGTTTGTTCATATATGGCAAAAGAAAAATGGCGAATGGAAAATTACCAGGGTAGTGAGTTATGATCATTAATTGTTTTAACGAACCTAAATATTAATAAGAAAATGATGATTTATGAATATTGAAAACACACAGAGCCAGATGAGGAAGGGGATCCTGGAATTTTGTATACTTTCCATCATTCGTCGGGGCGAGGCTTATCCAAGTGATATTGTGGAAGAGATGAAAGCCGCCAATCTCCATATCTTAGAAGGAACATTATATCCCTTGCTTACCAGGCTAAAAAATGCAGAGATGCTTACTTATCGTTGGGTGGAAAGTAATTCGGGACCTCCCCGCAAATATTTTTCCCTTACTGAAAAAGGAGAAGCATTTTATAAAGAGCTTCAGCAGACATGGCAGGAGCTTGCCAATGGAGTAAATGCATTAACATCAAACCACCAACCAACCAACTTATAACTTCAACCTCAAAATTTTTGCAATGAAAAAGATTATTAACATAAACCTGAGCGGCAGAGTTGTACCAATAGAAGATTCTGCTTATGAAAAATTGCAGGAGTATATTGAAAGTCTTCGCCGATACTTCGCCAACGAAGAAGGTCGTGATGAGATCATCAATGATATTGAAAGCCGCATTGCAGAGCTGATGAGTGAAAAAGTTCGCAAAGGCGCTGATAGCATCACAGATGCCGATGTAAATGAAATTGCGAATTCAATGGGTCGTCCTGAAGATTTTGAAGGTGAAGAAATAAAAGAACAATCTTATGCTTCTTCTGCGTCTACTGCAAGTTCAAGCCAGCAATCAACACAATCGCAGGCTCCGCCAAAAACAAAACGTGGTTTGTACAGGGACACAAGTGATAAATTTATTGGTGGTGTTTGTAGCGGTATTGCTGCATATCTGAATGTGGATCCTGCGATCATAAGAATATTATTTGCGATCATTACGTTCGGAGGATTTGGATTAGGATTTATGGCCTACATCATTCTTTGGATCGTGTTGCCTGCTAAAGACGTGGAAGGATACACAGGTAAAAGATTATTCCGTAATCCTGAAGGCAGAATGATCGGCGGTGTATGTAGTGGACTTGGTGCTTACTTTAATAAAAGCGCTGTAGGTATCAGGCTGATATTTCTTGCTCCTATATTATTGAATGTATTGATAAAAATGTTGGATGGGTTTGGATCAAGAGGTGGTTTTATATTCTTTCCCAATATAGTGGCGGGATCATTGACCAGCACATTCATAATTGCATATATAATTTTATGGATAGTATTGCCTGAGGCAAGAAGTTCTTATGAAAAAATGGAGATGCGTGGTGAAAAGGTTGATGTGAATACGATCAAGCAAAATGTACAGGACAGGGCAAAAGAAATGGGCGAGGATATAAAATCTGCTGCACAAAATTTTTCCGCAAAAGCAAAAGAATTTTCAGAGACAAGAGGAAAAACATTTGCTGCCGAAGTAAGGCAAGTATCACGTCCCATTGGTAGCGGTATTGGTCATGCAATAGGAGTATTGTTCAAGGTTTTCTTTTTATTCATCTTCGGTGTTATTGCATTTGGATTATTTGTCGCGTTGATGGCAATAATTTTCGGAGGCGTGGCCTGGTGGCCGGTTAATGATTATTTATGGACAAATAACTCCCAACCTTTATATGCCTGGGGAACCTTGATCCTGTTTCTTGGTATTCCTTTAATCGGTTTCATTGTTTGGCTTATCAGGAGAATTATTGGCGTGAGATCAAGAAGTAATTACCTCGGTTGGATCTTTGGAGGATTGTGGACGTTGGGTTGGGTTTCTGTTATTATGCTTGTGTCAACCGTCGTCAGAGAAACCCGCTACTTTGAAGATGCCGATCCCATTACTATCCCTATCACACAACCTGCGAATAAGATGACGGTATTGGTTTCTCAGCCAGTACTTGAATTTACAGACAAAGCCTGGTGGATCGATAACGATTCAGAAGGTTGGAATATCAATGAAGATTCTTTAAAACTTTCATTGGTGGATTTTACAGTAGAAAAAAGTCCTGATGCTGAGTATCATGTTATCCTTGTGAAAAAAAGTATGGGCCGATCAGTCGGCGATGCAAAAACAAGAGCGAGTCAAATTCAGTATAGTATTGAAAGCAAGGACAGCATACTTGATATTGGTAATGGCTTTGCGATAAGTAAAGAAAGTAAATACCGCGGCCAGGTAATAGAATTAAAGATACAAGTACCAGAAGGTAAAAAACTGAGATTTGATGAGTCCATTACCAGAAAGCTCAACCCTGTTCAAATTAAAATGAATAGCCGAAGAAGCAGGCTCCGCAGAGCAAGGATCGATATAGATTATAATGAGTGGTTTGAATACAGAACTAATGNNNATGAAATGAGTAAAAACGGAACACTGGTGGACCCAAATAAACCGGCAGAAACTACGTCTTCTTCCAGAACTGGTGATTATCGTTACGAGGATGCACAACCATCAACAACAAACAGTTTAGAAGAACAAAGAAAAAAAGTACAGGAAGAGCAGCAGAAGTTAAGAGATATGGAAGAAGAAAAAAATAAGAAGAAAAAAGATTCAATTAGTGGTAATAGCAAAAAAGAAAGCCTGGATGATAAAGACAACAATGAAGATGTTGCGGGGTCGCCCATATTTTCTTTGATTCAAATATTTAATTAAAGTTGGTTGAAGTTGGAATCTCATGCATAGCCATGAGAAAGGATCGAGTCCCGATTTATCGGGACTCTTTTATTTTCAGTAACATTATCTTTGCCGATCACAAATAAGATCATGAAGAATACACCTTTTACAAATAAGCACGTTGCACTTGGCGCTAAAATGGCAGAATTTGCCGGTTATAACATGCCTATTTCTTATACCGGGATAAATGATGAACATGCTGCCGTAAGAAAAAATGCAGGGGTGTTTGATGTGAGCCACATGGGAGAATTCATTTTAAAAGGTGAAAATGCTCTTGACCTGATCCAGCGTGTCACTTCCAACGATGCTTCAAAGCTTACAAATGGAAAAGCACAATACAGTTGTTTGCCAAATGACAAAGCAGGCATAGTTGATGACCTGCTTGTTTATTGCATTGAAGAGAATAAAGTGTACATGCTGGTGGTGAATGCAAGCAATATTGAAAAGGACTGGAACTGGATAAGCAAACACAATTCAAAAGGAGCGGAGATGCATAATATTTCGGATAAGACATGTTTGCTTGCAATACAAGGCCCGAATGCTACGAAGATCTTACAGCCGTTGACAGAAATAGATATTTTGAATTTAAAGTATTACACTTTTGTAAAAGGCAAATTTGCGGAAGTTGATAATGTAGTAATAAGTGCAACCGGTTATACAGGTGCAGGAGGTGTAGAAATTTATTTTGAAGATAAAAATGACGCTGCTGATAAAATATGGGATGCGATCTTTAAGATCGGCGGCCCACAGGGATTAAAACCAATTGGACTCGGAGCAAGAGATACATTGCGACTCGAAATGGGTTTTTGCCTTTATGGAAATGATATTGATGATGAAACATCTCCTTTGGAAGCCGGACTTGGGTGGATCACTAAATTCACCAAAGATTTTACAGCGAAGAATATTTTGGAAAAACAAAAAGCAGATGGACTAAAAAGCAAACTTGTTGGATTTGAAATGATCGATAAAGGCATTCCGCGTCATAATTATGAAATAAAGGATGCGGCCGGAAATAAGATAGGATATGTAACATCAGGAACTCAATCACCATCTTTGCAAAAAGCAATTGGAATGGGATATGTAACAGTGGAAAATGCAGCTATTGATTCTGAAATTTTCATTGCAGTAAGAGATAAATCACTAAAAGCAAAAGTGGTGAAGCTACCCTTTAGTTAATAAAGTCTGTGATCCCGGTTTGATTTTTGTGTAAAGCGGATTATATTACCCGATACTTTACTATGCCGACAATTCATCTTACCTCATTTATTGCTGCACCGACAGACATAGTGTTTGATCTTAACAGGAATGTCAGTCTTCATAAAATTTCGATGGAACAGTTTAAGGAAGAAGCCGTATCGGGCACAACATCAGGTTTAATTAATAAAGAAGATACGGTAACATGGAAGGGAAGACATCTTTTTAAGACCCGGTTTTTTACATCAAAGATCATTGAGATGAAACCCTTTGAAACATTCACCGATAAAATGATCAAGGGTGATTTTAAATTTTTTGAGCACCAGCATTTTTTTAAGCCGGTTGATAACGGAACTATTGTTATTGATATCATCAATTATGAAACGCCGTATGGTTGGATCGGGGAGCTGGTAAATAAGTTTTATCTAAACTCTTATTTAGAAAAACTGATCAATCATCGTAATGTGGTAATAAAACAATATGCCGAAACTCATAAATGGAGGGCTTTGCTGAGTAATCGGCGCTAAACTGATTCGTTTTTCTCAATCCGTAAATTTTGCGTTAACTCCCTTTCCTTTTATTTGCTGAATAGTGTTGGTATTCAAATTCGCCACTTCATTACCTCCTTCAATAAACTCAAATGCTCCTTCTTCAATAGAATTTAGCATTTCTTTCATTGCTTCCATATATATTCTTTCATGAGGCCAGTGTTCATCTTGTTCTTTGAAGCATGCACAATGAAAACTAAACAGGTTCCAAAATGTTTTTTCTTTATTTATCAAAGAAGAATAGCCACTAAGATGCTTACAGATGATCTGCCAATGTACATTACTATAAGGTCCGGCAATCAATTTTTTTTCAGCAACCTCAATTGTTATATGTGCAGCTTTTACCGCTCTTTGATAAGGATTCAGATCTGGTTCACCGGAATCTAATGTGTTGACATTAAGGCTATCCTCAAGAGATTCATTTATCTGCTCTTCTGTTTTCAAATGAGCTTGCAACCATTTGAGTTCTTGCAATGAAAAAATATCGTCGGCCATGTGTATATGTGTTATTTAAGTAAACTAATAAAATAAAATCAAATGGAAAATACCTTCTTCATAGTATTTTTTTAAACACTTATTTTTGCCCCAATTCAAATTTCTAAATGAACAAAATCAAGCCCACCCTCTTTACTTCTCTTTCACCAGCTTTATTAAATCTATACGATATAAGCAGCGCCACCGTTGTAATTATTGATGTACTTAGGGCTACTTCTACTATTGCTACCGCATTATACAACGGGGCAAAAGCAGTGATACCCGTAGACAGTGTGAGTCGTTGCATTGAAATTGGAAGACAAATCCATGGCATTACTGCGGGAGAGAGAGATGGAAAAATAGCAGAAGGTCTTATTCATGGCAACTCACCATTTGAATATCCAACAGAATTTATTGAAGGAAAAACATTGGTGCTTACTACAACGAATGGCACAAGGCTTTTGCAAATGGCATTAGATAAAGGCGCCAAGGAAATTATTACAGGTTCTTTTCCTAATCTTTCGGCAGTATGTGATCATCTTGCAGCAAAGAAACAAAATGTAATTCTTGGTTGTGCAGCATGGAAGGATAGGGTGAATATGGAGGATATGTTGTTTGCGGGTGCAGTTATTTCAAATATCGGGAAACATTTCTCTATTAATTGTGATTCATCACATCTTGCAGAAACACTCTATAAAAAAGCACAGAAAGATCTTTTTGGCTTCATGAAAAAAAACAAAGCATCGCACTATCACCGGTTAATGGGTTTTGGTTTGGAAAAAGATATTCGTTATTGCTTAACATCCGACGGTGGGAATGTATTGCCGATATATGATAATGGAAACCTGGTTGTGAAATAGAAACAAATTCTTTTTACAGGAAAAACAAACTCATAAAGATACTTCTTTTCATTCTTACTTTTCACCGGTCATGAAATAATTTATTTCTCTATCAATCGCTGGAAATCAGAAATACATTCCTTTATTTTTGCAGATTGTCCACTTGGGATTTTAGATTTCAGAATTACGATATCGGATTCGATCTGCATCGTCTTTTTAAATCTAAAATCTGAAATCTAAATCTGAAATCGCCTTGGCCCTACCACATCTTCTCAAATACGTTTATACCCATGGAACTGATGAAGTGATTCGTCGCGGAAAAAAAATTCATGCAATTGGATTTGTTGAGCTGGTTGAGTATGATAATCTTTTTGCATCTGCCGTGTTTCGTGTAAAAGATGACAGCTATTCCACTTTTTATAAAGTTTACATTCAAAAAATAAATGACCCGCAACATGTATCGATGCGTTGCGCCTGCCCTTATAACCTTGGCGATATTTGCCGTCATGAAGCAGCTTCATTGTTTCAATTGCAGGAAATGCTGGATAAGAATCTGCTCAAAACAGGAATGTCAAAGTATGATCAAAAGCATACAGTGGCCAAGATGAAACATATTGATCTGAAAACCCTACGCCTTCTTTCTTCTCAAACTACTTACCAGGAGGCAGAGCAATATTTAAGAACAAGTAAGGCCGATATTGAATCCGCAAAAGAGGAAACAGTAAAAGCAACTGTTGAAATCGACGGAAAATCTTACAAGGTCATTATTAAAAAGAATGAAGAAAGGAATTTTGATACAAGTTCTGATTATGAGGACGTCGATCATCCGCTGAACCTGCCCAAAATGATCGTGTTCCTGCAGCTATTAAATTCACACGGTCCTTATTATTTCGATAGTATTCGCAACTGGGATAAAGAGAAAAATAAATTGCTGGAAGCTTATGGTTATTCATTAAGTGATGATCTCAAAGGAAAATTTGAATTTTCTTATAAAGACGGAAAACCTTTTTTGCGGGTTCTCGATACCAGTATTAAAAGGGTGAATACACAAACGGCTGCTTCAATGTCAAAGCCAGTTGTTGTCCAAGAAGAAGTTTATACTGAAGCATTGCCAAAACAGGAAACCTCTGTAATTACTCACAGGCTGGGGTTGGTTATTAATTTTAATAAAAAAAATTATCCTTATTTCACTATCGATGCGGTAAGCGGTGAAGCTGATGAAAATGCGGATGTGTTTTCCGGCAAAGTTGAAAAGCTTGATCTTTCAAAATATGTTGAGGCGGAAAATTTTAATGAAGATGACAGGCAGATGCTGAATGCAGTAAGAAAATTGCAGGAGCAGGAGATCAGTAAATACATTAGCCGTAATTCGCCCTTCTCCGGAATTTGGGAAAATATCATTCACCAGGAAGAAGATGACCTGCCGGACGATACCCGTACGTTGGTAAGAGAATATCTTTTTCCAAAACTGAAAAAACTTTTTTTATCAATTGCAGGCAAGGGGTTGATATTTCAGCTTGCAAAAGGAAAACCATTTCGTACATCGAATCTCCAACAGGTCAATATTTCATCTGATGAGATCAAACCATCATTTGACATAATAAAAAATAATGGATCAATTGAAATAAAAGCAACCGTGAAGGCAGGCGGTCTTTTGCTGGATCTTAAAGACAATGAAGCGGGCACTCCGATCTTTTATTTATACAATCATCAGTTATTTTCCTGGAAAGATCAACATACAAGTGAAGTGGCGGAGAATTTTTTTCCGGCCGGCGCTCAAAAAACAAATTTTTCCGATTGGAGTAATGTTTTGCAGCAACAGGTGCTGCCACTTACAAAAGAGTTCAAAGTAAATTTTGATAAGTCACTTCTGCAGGAAATAAAAGATGGTAAGCCTGATATCAGTCTTTATCTCGCTGAAAAAGGAGATTATCTTTTATTCCAACCGATATTTTCTTATAAGGGATTTGCAACAACAGCTAAAGAGAGAGATGAAGTGGTGGTGCCATCGGGAGATAAAGTAATTATTGTGCATCGTAACCGCCCGGCAGAACAGGAATTCATTGAAAAAATGCAAAACCTGCATAGCAATTTTATTTACCAGGAAGATTCCCAGGCTTTAGCATTGAAGGGCATTGATGTTTTGAAAAACAACTGGTTCTTTTTATTTGTTGATGCAATGAATGAAATGAAAACGCCGGTATTTGGGTTTGATGCATTGAAAAATTTCCGTTTTAATACTGCAAGGCCATCTACAAAAATTTTCATCAACAGCAATACTGATTGGTTTGATGCGAAGATCGATATCGTTTTTGGCGATCAGCAGGTAAGTGTGGCCGAAGTAAAAAGGGCATTGGCAAATAAGCAACAATTTGTTCAGTTAGGAGATGGTACACTTGGTATACTTCCCGAAGAGTGGCTAAAAAAATATTCATTGTTGTTTCGGGTTGGTGAAGGAAAGACGAACCAGCTTAAGCTGAGCCGCTTTCACATGAGTGTGATCGACGAACTATATGAGAACAGGGATGAAAATGAATTAGTGTTAAAGCTGGAAGAGAAATATGAGAACCTGAAAGAGTTTAACACGATAAAAGAAATTGATCTGCCGGAAGAATTACAAGGAACGCTTCGTCCTTACCAGGTTTCAGGTTATCACTGGTTGAATTATTTAAGCGAAGTAAAATGGGGCGGCATCCTTGCAGATGACATGGGTTTGGGAAAAACGGTACAGGCATTAACCTATATGCAGCATTTTAAAAATGTTAACGGAAAGCTGCAGGCAATGGTCGTTTGTCCAACCACGCTTATCTATAACTGGGAAAACGAGATAAAAAAATTCACGCCAAAACTTTCTTATTATATACATCATGGCGCTACAAGATCAAGGGACAAAGAAAAATTTGCCAATTGCGATGTTATTATCACAACCTATGGCACTTTACGCAGTGATATAAAATTATTAATGACGATCGGGCTGGATTATTTATTGCTGGATGAAAGCCAGGCCATAAAAAATCCGTTGAGTAAAGTAACAAGAGCAGCATCTTTATTAAATGCGAAACACAGGCTGTGCATGAGTGGTACACCATTGCAGAATAATACATTTGACATTTTTGCCCAAATGAATTTCCTGAACCCCGGCATGCTTGGCAGCATGGAATTTTTCAGACAGGAGTTTGCAATCCCGATTGACAAATTTGGCGAGCCTGACCGAAAAGAACATTTGAAAAAAATTCTTTATCCATTTATTCTTCGTCGTACGAAAGAACAGGTGGCAAAAGATCTTCCGGATAAAACAGAAACGATCCTTTATTGCGAGATGGAAGATGAGCAGCGGAGTATTTATGAAGCGTATAGAAATGATTACCGGAATCAAATATTAGGAACGATTGAAACGCAAGGCATACACAGATCTCAATTAACCATTTTGCAAGGATTGATGAAGCTTCGGCAGATCTGTGATTCACCTGCTATATTGAATGAAACAGATAAATATGAAAATCATTCGATCAAGCTGGATGAATTGTCCAGGGAGATCGTGGAGAATATCGGTAATCATAAAGCCTTAGTGTTCTCCCAGTTCCTCGGTATGCTTGCATTGATAAGAGGCAGACTGGATCAGTTAGGAGTGAAGTATGAATATTTTGATGGAAGCACAGCGGCGCCTGACAGGGAAAAGGCGATCCAGAGTTT
>VBAS01000028.1 GCA_005882975.1 Bacteroidota bacterium
AAATACCAAAGTAACAAGCCCAGACTGATAGCCATCCAAACAAAAAAAAGCATGTGAATAAAAGAAGAATAGTTTTCGCTATAAGCAAGTTTAAAATAAATTCCGGCTGTAGCATTTATAAAGAGCCACATTAAAAAAGCAAAAAGCGAACGAAGTATCTTTCTGAAATACTTCGTCACTTCGGGATCCATACTAAACATTTGATACCTGTTTGATCTTTGACAAGGTAGCCAATATAAAAAGAGCCAAAAACTATTTGGCCATTAAAATGCTTCTGAATTGAAGTGAATCTCCATTAAAAACATTGAAATCAACTTTTGAGAGGATCCCATTCACTCTACCCTCCTCACTGTGCTGCCAAAAATCCCAATTGCGATCTATACGCGGAGTATCATACTGATAATAATGCGCCGCCCATAAAGGATAGCGGATAGCTATTAAAATCTTTACCGAGATATCTTGAGTAAAAATCCACACCAGTATAAATGATCGGTTTCACTTTATAATAATATTCTATTACATCCAACCATTCTTTCAATTCCTTTTTTAAAATAACAGGATTGACACCATAAGTTTGTTCTATATCCACTACAGGTGGAAGGTCGCCTTCTTCCAGATCAACCATGCTGATAAAATTTTCTGCCTGCTCCTTTCCATCTTTAGTTGCAAGAAAAAAATGGTAGGCACCACGTATTATTCCCGCTTGTTTTGATTTTTTCCAGTTTCTTTTAAATTGAGGATCAGTATTGACAATTCCTTCTGTAGCTTTTATAAAAGCAAAGCCAAGTTGCACATTTCTTACTTTCATTTCTTTTACTGATTCCCATGAAATGTTTTGCTGGTACTTGGAAACATCGATACCATGTATCAGGTAATTTTCAGGAATAGAGATGCCAAATGCAGGATAACGGACAAAACGAGATCTGCGGCTCTTCCACCACTCATAGCCTCCAAAAATTGCGGCAACGGCAACAACTAAAAAAATAAGTATTGCCCATTTAAAATATTTGTCTTTCTTCTTACTGCGGGTAGCCATGGTAGAACGGGCACAAATTTAATTCACGATACTAATGAATTTTGTTAATTCATTAGTATAATTAGCCCAGGATAACTTTTTTCAAATAAAATACTTTGGGGTCAATAAGAATATTTGTCTTGCTGGTAATTATAGTTCCTTTTCTATCGATCATTACCCGTTGAATTCCCGAATCAGTCTGTATATCTATTGGGATTGACATATCTAAGTTCAACAGTTTTACCTGGTATTCTCCTTCCTTTGTTTTTCTAACATCCACTTCAAGTTTAGCAGTTGTATAAAGAAAAAGATGAAATAAAGGATCAAGGCTTTTGCCATACTCTCTGCTAAAAAGTTTTTCGACATCCGCTGTTACCACTGTGTTATCGTATGTGTATTGAGGATCAGTAGCTAATTTTTTTAACGTCGGGAAAAACTTATCATCACCCATTATATAACGAAGCGTATGCATAAAGAAAGCTCCTTTTCCATAAATATCATCCTGGTAAGCACTATCTGTATCGACCTGGTCTCCTCTAACAATAGGAAATTTGTTTATTGTACTTGCTGCTGTTTGTCGCATTAGTTCCATGTATGCCTCTTCGCCGGCTAATTCTCTTGTTGCCATTGCATCACCAAAAGTGCAAATACCCTCCTGTATCCACATATGCGCCCAATCACGATTAGTTACTTTGTTTGCCCACCATTCATGTCCGAATTCATGATGAAGCAACCAGTCAAAATCTTTGCCGCCTAATTTTTGATACCTGTATTTATTACCGTATGCAATATTGGTTTGATGTTCCATGCCGAGGTGTGGAGTTTCAGTAGCACGGATCGCTTCCTTTACCCATGGATATTCTCCAAAATATTTTTCCTCTATCCTGCAAGATTGTTCATAGAGATCAAGGAAATGTTCCGCCTTATTAAAGTTTTGTTCCAGCACATAATATTCAATTGGCACCTTATTGCCATTAACTGTTGTGTACATTCTTGTTGCCAGCTTATATTTTCCAATATTGAAAACAATGCAATAATTGCTGATGGTGTAATTTGTTTTCCAATGAAAAGTTGTTTTATCATTTTTTGTCGTCGTTGTTTGTAAAATACCCGGCGCCGTTGCGATCAATCCCTTTGGAACAGTAATGACCATGTCAACTCCTTCATTCGGCTCATCGCTTGGATGGTCTTTACATGGAAAATAGATCTTGGCGCCTTCCATCTGGCAAGTGACAGATATCCATGGATTTCCTTTTGCATCTTTATCCCATTGAAAACCTCCTGTCCATGGAGGTCTTACTGCAATTCCCGGTTTGCCACCATAAGCGATTTTCACTTTTACTTTTCCTGGTGGCAATTGTTGCGATAATGGGATCTTTATATAGTTATCATTTGTATGCGTATAAGTTTGAACTTTTCCATTTACCCAAAGCTGGCTTATCGTAAGTCCATGCCAGAAATCGAATAACAAATTATTAGTTGGCTTCAATAAGTTAAACTCAATTTCAGTATAGCCGCTGATAGATTTTTCTTTAGGGTCAACATCAAGCATAACTGTATAATGCCTGATGTCCATGATGGCTTGTTCTGGTTTTAATACGCCACCGGATTTTAAGTTTTGAGAATTTGTATAAATAGAAAAAAAAAGAAGAAATAGCAGAATTGAATTGCGCATGAAGGGGATTTTTTGAAAGTTACCTGATTATCCTGAAACCATTGAACTCCTCGAGATCGAGTTCTTCAACGATCACATCATCCACCCTTGCTTTTGGAGGACCTTGTTTACACCAGTTAATAAATTTTTGAAGAGTCTCTTCAGTCGCAGTTGCTGTTATCTCCACATTGTTATCAGGAAGATTTTTTACCCATCCTTTTACACCGGTCAGGTCGGCAACATCTTTTGCGGTTGCTCTGTAAAAAACACCTTGCACTTTTCCTTTGATGATAAGCCGTACGGTTTTCATACAGCTAAAATAAAAACTATTTTATCTTGTCCGGCGTTGCAATCCGTTTGATTTAAGCCCTGTTCTCAATCTCAATTCCCTTCTTTGTTTTTCCAATACGGATTCACGATGAGTAACTGAGTTGTTTGGAATTCCCATGATGAGTCCGCGGCAGTTGGGCGAACCACAGTTACAATGGAATGGCTCCATATTTTTATCGAGGAATTGTGCATAATCAAGTGTAAGCTCTTCGCCTTTTTTAATTTTCCGGAGTGCGACAACATCTAATCCATCATAAGCACAGTTAGGGTCACAACTATGATTTTGCGGAGCCCATTCTGTTGGATCAGCATCCCAGATGATAAACACCTCTTTACTTATCGGGTAGGCATAGCGGCGGAAATGTTCCTGTTCATTCTCATTCCAGTTCTCCATTGCATGGCGACGAGTAACAAGACGCTGAGGCATTTCTTCTCCATTAAAAACTATGTAGCCTCGGGGTAACTCACGTTTAGCATAAATACCAAAGCCGGCAATTGAATTTCCTTTTACATCATAGCATTTTTGTTTGCGTTGATGACGGTTCATTGCTTCTTCAATGATTAGCTTTAAAAAGCCAGCTTGCCCGATACCATCATATTTTAAAATAAAATCAGCCGAGCCTTCGTAACCATCTGAATAAAATACTGAGCAGGTAAAATTCACTTCAAGGAAAAATACTTCGCCTTTATCATTTACCCTGAAATCCATTCTTCCATAGCCAACTGCTCCGAAACCAAGGAATATTTTCTTTGCAGCTTCACGGAGTTTTTTATCCAGCTCTGCGTCTTCACAAGGAAAATTACAATCAGGATGAAGCTCTGATGTTTTTAATGAATAAGTTTTAAACTCTTTTCCCTCAGGAAATCTATACTCAACAGGACGAAAAGCAATACATTCTTTTTCATTTTCAGGATCGGCACTCACCAGGACAGTATACTCACGACCGGCAATATATTCATCGATCAAGAGCGGGCCATACTCGTCTATGATCTCCGCACATTTTGCTTTCAACTCTTCTATATTATTAACCAGGGAGTGCTCATCAACACCAAGGCTATCGCCTGCATGTGCTGGTTTTACAAACAATGGATATTTTAAATGAGTAGTGGCTGATTCTATTTCTTCCATAGAATCTATAATAGCATATGCAGGAATTCTTACTCCTTCGCAATAAGCTACATATTTCATTAAACGCTTAGGAACATCAAACAGTTTTGTACCCGGCCCCGTAACAGGAATATTCAGCATATCAGCATTGAAGTAAATATCATAACCGGGAGTTTCCCAATCAGGGTAACCTTCACAAAGGTTAACGAAGCAATCGTAACCTTTTTTCTTAAGCTCTTTCAGCTGTTTGTAAGTAGTTAATTTACTGATCAGCACATGATCCATCTCTGCTTCGGGCATTAGCGAAGAAAGATTGCGAATAGGATCATAATACTGGTAATCCACTTTGGAATGCGAATAGTCAGGTTGAAGCACACAAATCTTCATACGATCATTTTAGTTAATAAAAAATATTGAAACGGCTTTACAATGCTGTTATTTATTGATAAGCCTGGCCGCTTTAATGTGTTTGAGTTTTGTTTGCAGGGCATTTTCTATTATCGCCCCGAGCATGTCGCTGAATTTCTCATTGCCTAGCCTTACCATAGCGCCAATCGAAGTGTGGTTCTCATCCTCGCTTAATCCGCATTGTGAATTTACTTCCAGCACATACATTTTACCGGTTGCCTTATCCATTCGGATATCAATCCGGCCATAACCTGTACCTCGCACTGCACAATAAGCATCGATGCTTAATTGTTTGATCGCATGTTCTAACTGTACATCGGGTTTGAAATACTCCCAAAGATTTTCATACTCATGCTCACCTACTGGCTTTTCATTTTCATAAGTATCCCAAAGCCTGTCAAAAGAAAGGAACTTTTCATTTTCCGGAAGTTTTTCATTGAAGACTCTCTCTACCGGTTGATAAACATGGATATCATCAGGCTGATCATAAGAACCGGTAACAAATGTTGTGAACTCCGGACCCGCGATAAATTTCTCAGCTACTAATCCGCCAAAAGTAAAATCCCAACCATGATATCCTTTATAAAGCTCATCGATCACTTTTCTTAATTCATCATCGTTATTCACTACATTTTTTAAACCAAGACCCATGCTTCCACCAGATACTGCGGGCTTAACGATAACTGGTGTGCCAATGTATTCGCAAACACCAGTTACATCTTGTAAAGGACTAGTTATGGCCTTCCATAAAGAATTGGGAACACGAGCATCATCGAAAGCCTGTTTCATTGTGATCTTGGAAGTAGTAAGATGATAATACTTTTCTCTTGAGCCGGTATAAATAAGTTTTTTCTCTTCGAGGTATTTAATAACAGACAAACCAGGGGCACCATTTACTTCATCGCCATCGCATAAGTTAAACACAAGTGGTATATGGCCATTTGCTGAATCAGCTATTTTATCAATGATAGTCTTATAATCATTAATCGTTACATATTGCCATTTCCATGGAAGACCTAATTCATCAAAAGCTTTGGCAAATTCTTTTATGTTGGCATCGAAGTCGTAATAGTATTTTAGATTCGGATCATCCGTATCTAATTGCGGGGCCACAATCCAAACAAAATATGGTTCAGCCTTCAGGAGACTTGTATGCTTCGATCCTTCGGTCATGCAGAATCTAATGGAATTAGTTAATCTTTATAGATTAAACAATGTAAACTTAATTATAAACTTAATATAATGCTCATAACATACCCATTTATTTAATAGATTATTCATGATTGTGGATAATATTTAACTTCTATCAAACGATTCATCATGCTTCATCGGATTGTTATTCCTTGTTTGATCTTAATATCATCATATGCCCAACGATTCAACTAACGGGTAAAATGATCATGATGCAGGAGTAAGATAAAGGATTTGAACATTTACAGCAGGAACATAAACAATGATCACTTAACTTCTTCAAACACTCCCGTTTCTTTGTTCTTTCTTACATTATCCCAATGGAAATAGCGGCCATTCATTGCCACATATACTCCGGGTGCAAGTGTTTGTGCAAATGCTAATGCACTGCCCAGGTTGAAGAGACCATCACTGCTTCCAAACTTTATAGGTATCATAGCCCCGGTAAGCACAACAGTTTTATTTTTCACTTTTGCCGCAAGCATTTGAGCTGTATCCGCCATTGTATCTGTGCCGTGTGTTATAACGATCTTATTTTCCTCGCAACTGTTACATTGATGTGCTATTAATTCCCGGTCATGATCGGTCATTTCTAAACTATCGATCATCATTAACGTTCTTATTTCTACGGGCACCAGGCTCCGGCCCATTCCAAGCAGCTCATTTAAATGTGTGTCCTTAAAATAAAGTTGCCCGTTCAACTCGTTATATTCCTTATCAAAAGTACCGCCGGTAATAAAGATGCGGATCGCCATAAAAAATTTTTACTTGGTGAAATTATGGAATCCTGATGAGCTAAGAATATGAGTTTAATTATTCAGAACTTAGCACCATGCAACAAGTTATCACCGGCATAGATACTTTTTTACAAGATCCCGAAGTGAATAAGAATTCAAGGTTTGCCATTGTAACAAATAATGCAGCCTTTACTTCAGATAGAATATTAAGCAGGTTGGCATTGGTAGAAAAAGGATTTAACCTTATTAAAATTTTTTCACCCGAACATGGCATTTCAGTAAAAGGTCCAGATGGATCTTATCAAAAAGATTCCATTGATATCAAAACGGCCTTGCCCATAATTAGTTTGTACGGCGATCGTTTAATGCCGACCGAAGAAGATCTAAAAGATATTGATATTATCTTATTTGATATCCCCGATGTTGGTTGCCGTTTCTATACTTACCTGTGGACGATGACCTATGTGATGGAAGCCTGTGCAAAGTATAATAAGCAATTGATCATTTTAGACAGACCAAATCCAATTGGTGGAAATTTAGAAATGGCAGAAGGCCCAATGCTTGATGAAAAACATTGTGCATCATTTATCGGTCGTTGGTCAATTCCTATTAGACATAGTTCCACATTAGGAGAGTTAGCAACTTATTTTTCAAAAAAGAAAATAAAAGGCATCGATCTGAAAATTGTTCAGATAAAAAACTGGGATCGGAATCGTATTGTAAATGATTTTTATCCAACATCGCCTGCGATACAAAATATTTCAACCGCATTGGTTTATCCCGGTATGGGATTAGTAGAAGGCATTAATGTTAATGAAGGCCGCGGATCTGATAAACCCTTTATGCAATTCGGTGCACCTTGGATAATCGTCGAAGACTTGCAGCTTGAATTGAAGAAAAAAGATCATAACGGTGTTAATTTAAACCCTTGTTCTTATATACCTGCCGATAGCTTATATAAAAATGAAACATGCTTTGGTCTTGAACTCAATTTAACTGATGCAAATAAATTTCACCCCGTCGCTTTTGGCATTGATCTCATTTCTATTCTTGTTAAACTATATCCTCACGAGATAAAAGAAAGGGCTTATGTTACCAATGCAAATCCCACAGGTAGTGGACATTTGGATAAATTGTTAGGTCTCAAAAACGCATTTGAATTATTAAAACACGGTGAATCCATTCAAACTGACGTTTCGCAGACCTGGCTATCTGAAATAAATTCCTTTCTACTCTATAATTGAACAGCTGCAATCCCAAAATCAAGTTACCGGCTGCTCAAAATCATCTCTCTCCCCTATGAATAAAGTTATCTTGATAGATGCAAAATCATCTTTCAACCTAAAAATAAATTGGTATGAAAAAGATCTTCATTTTGCCGGCTCTTATACTTATAAGTATGTTGAGTACGGCTCAAAAATGGGCAAAGGAATATGCAAGTGTCAATGAACTTTCCTGCGGTTTATCACTTGTTGAAAAAGATAATAAGCATGGGTATGTAAATAAAGATGGCAAAGTTATCATCGCTATTATTTATGATGAAGGCATGAATTTCGCCGAGGGCAAGGCAGGTATAAGGATAGATAACAAATGGGGATTTATTGACAGTACCGGGAATGAATTAGTAAAACCACAGTACAGCGAAGTTTATTCATTCAATGAAGGAATGGCTGCAGTTGCAAAAGCAGAATCATGGGGTTTTATCGATGAAACGGGTAAAATTGTAATCCCGATGAATTATACTAATGCACGTTGCTTTAGCGGCGGTCTTGCTCCGGTTTGTAATTCTAAAGAGCAGTGGGGCTATATTGATAAACAAGGAAAAACAGTTATTCCTTTTCAATATGGGTATGCAGATCGATTTCGTGAGGGAACAGCAAAGGTGATGAAGAGTGGAAAATGGGTTTACATTGATCCAGGCGGTAAAGTTGTTAAAGAAGGTGATGAATAAAAACTATTGAGCTTTTCTCTTTTTGATCTCTGCATTTAATTTTTCTGGAATAGGACGGCAAGCACAATTTTTTGAATGTTCAAGATGCCATGCAATACGTTCTTCGATCGTTGCGTTCTTAGGCATTTGATGAGCCAGGTGCCATTCTTTATTCAATTTTGAAATCGACTTTTTCATGAAAATAAAAATTAATAACCTGAAAGCTTTTTATTCCTATTTAGAATTTAAGTTCTGTTTAAAATGAGATTAAGATTTTTCCTCCACCAATTCATCGGCGAATGCTTTGCATTGCATTGCCGAAATTCTTCTACACCAGTATTCCAATTCTCAGCGCAGAAATCATACGTGTTCAAGATCCCTTTTTTGTACACCGCGTTCAATAGGATATCCATTCTTTCTTCCTGCAGCATAATTATCAATTTTAATTTCTGGAAACTGTACGACAGCTTGTGCTGCAGCCAATCTTGCGATAGGCACCCGGAATGGTGAACAGCTTACATAGTTCATTCCTATGCGATGACAGAATTTTACGCTTTCTGCGTCACCCCCATGTTCACCACAAATACCAACTTTCAAATGTGGTTTTGTTTTACGGCCACGTTCTGTTCCGATCTTTATCAATTCACCTACTCCATCCTGATCAATAGTTTGAAATGGATCATCATGAAGTATTTTTTGATCAAGATAATTTGGTAAAAAACCACCAATATCATCGCGGCTAAAGCCGAAACTCATTTGTGTAAGATCATTTGTACCGAAACTGAAGAAATCAGCAACTTCGGCCATGTGGCCTGCTTTTAATGCAGCTCTTGGTATTTCGATCATTGTTCCATATAAATATGGAATGCTTTGCATTTTCTGCGCTTCGCAAACTTCTTTGTATACACGATCAACGATTTTCTTTTGATGAGTTAATTCATTGACAGTACAAGTAACAGGCACCATTATTTCAGGAAATGCTTCCTTACCTGATTTAATGATCTCTGCTGTCGCTTCAAATATTGCTCTCACCTGCATTTCTGTTATTTCAGGATAGCTAACGCCTAAACGTACTCCTCTGTGACCAAGCATTGGGTTGTTTTCATGCAATGCAAGAACTCTTCTTTTCAGCACACTCATTCTTATTCCTAATTCTTCGCTAAGCTGATGTAATTTTTCTTTATCATGAGGAACAAACTCGTGTAAAGGAGGATCAAGTAAACGAATTGTTACAGGATGTCCATTCATCACCAGCAATGTGTCTTTAATGTCTTTTTTTACAAATACATATAAGTCATTAAGCGCAGCCCTGCGCTCTTCTTCTGTTTTGCTGACAATCATTTTACGTAATAAGAATAATGGTTGTTCACTTCCTTCACCGTAAAACATGTGCTCCGTACGGAACAACCCAATCCCTTCTGCGCCAAATTTTGCGCCTTGTGCTGCATCGTTTGGTGTTTCAGCATTGGTGCGTACACCCATAACTTTTATTTTGTCAACCAATCTCATCAGGTCTTTATATGATTTATTTTTTTCAATGTCAATATCCACCAACGGTAAGCTTCCTTCATACACAAGTCCTCTTGTTCCGTTCAAAGTGATCCAATCACCTTCTTTTATCATTGCGCCATCCTTTTTTTGCTTTCATGGTGTATTTCTATATCACCACAACCTACGATACAACATTTACCCCAACCTCTTGCAACCAATGCAGCATGAGATGTCATACCGCCTTTGGTAGTAAGGATTGCTTGTGCTTTATGCATTCCATCTACATCCTCCGGCGAGGTTTCTTCACGAACAAGAATCACTTTCTCGCCGCGATATGCCCATTCAACTGCATCATCTGAAGAAAAAACAACACGACCTTTTGCACCACCTGGACCAGCGGGCAATCCTTTTGCAATGACTGCATTTGTTTGTTCCGCTTTGGGATCAAGCATTGGAAGCAATAGCTCAACCAATTGATTTGGTCCTACCCGCATGACAGCAGTTTCGGCATCGATTAATTTCTCTGCATGCATTTCAGTTGCCATGCGTACAGCAGCAATGCCATTTCTTTTTCCAACACGACATTGCAGCATATAGAGTTTTCCTCTTTCAATTGTAAACTCGATATCCTGCATGTCCTTATAGTGGCTTTCTAGCTTTTTTTGATAGTCATCTAGTTCTTTATACTGTTTAGGCATCAATCTTTCCAATGTGGTGAATTGTTCACTCTGTGCATTTTTTGAATATTCATTTACAGGTGCCGGAGTTCTTATGCCTGCGACTACATCTTCACCTTGTGCATTCACCAAATATTCTCCATAAAATTTATTCTCTCCTGTACCTGGGTTTCTTGTAAATGCTACCCCGGTACAACTATCATTACCCATGTTTCCAAAAACCATGGCCTGTACATTCACAGCAGTTCCCCATTCATCAGGGATTTTTTCAATGCGGCGATATTCGATTGCACGTTTTCCATTCCAACTGCTGAAAACAGCCCCAATGCCACCCCATATTTGTTCCCATGGGTCATCAGGAAATTCTGTTCCCAAAACTTTCTTTACAGTTTTTTTATACTCCTTTACCAGGATTTTTAATTCATCAACAGTAAGGTCTGTATCACTGGTATACCCCTGATTCTGCTTTATGTGTTCTAATTTTTCATCAAGTATCTTACGTATCCCTTTGCCATTTTTCACTTCAATACCACCTGCTTTTTCCATTACCACATCTGCATACATCATGATCAGCCTGCGATAAGCGTCATAAGCAAAACGTTCATCCCCGCTGTGCCAAATCAGGCCTTTAATTGTTTTTTCATTAAGACCTACATTTAATACCGTTTCCATCATACCCGGCATTGAACGCCTGGCACCGGAACGTATAGAAACAAGTAATGGATCTTTTTCATTTCCAAATTTTTTACCCGTCAGCTTTTCCATTTTTTCCAGTGATCTTTCCACTTGTGATTTTAATTCTCTTGGATAAGTTTTTTTATGCTCATAATAATAAGTGCAGACCTCTGTTGTAATCGTAAAACCAGGAGGAACTGGTAATTTTAATTGAGGATGCCCAGCCATTTCCGCAAGATTGGCCCCTTTACCCCCCAATAAATTTTTCATTGATTCATTACCGTCGGCTTTGCCATCGCCAAAGAAATAAACATATTTATTTCCGTTTAATTTCTTATCCATATGTTTAAGCTTTAAGATACAGAGTTACTAATCAGCTGATGATAATTGACTACATGTATGTCAAGGCCGCTAATGATTATTATCAGGATACCCTTTAAATCCTATAGAAGTCCCTATATTTCTGCATTATAAATGAATTTCTATTCGAATCATTTCGTAACACATTTCCGAGTATCGCTATTAACTGGTCATGATTACTTATTTGTAACTTTAAATAATGTCATCACATACAATAAATACATTTTACAATAGCACTCAAATGGAGATTGACCGTTTAGGTCAGCATGTCTTTCAACTGGAGAAAATTCGTTCCCAGGAAATTATTCTTCGTCATCTAAAATCTTCAATGACCATTGCCGATATTGGCGGAGCAACCGGAGCCTATTCATTTTGGCTCCATGATATGGGTCACAATGTTCATTTACTTGATGCTGCCGAATTTCATATTGAAGCAGCTACAAAAACTTCCATTACAGAAAATAAACCGCTTGCTTCTATTTTATTGGGCGATGCAAGACAGCTTCCTTATGATGAAGAGCAATTTGACATGGTCCTTTTATTCGGGCCTTTGTATCATTTACAGGAAAAAGAAGATCGGGTAAAAACCATTGCTGAAGCAAAAAGAGTTTTAAAAAAGAATGGAATATTGCTAGCGGCAACCATTACAAGATATGCATCGTTATTTGATGGATTTTGGCAGGGGTTTATTGATGATCCTGCCTTTGAAAATATAGTGAACCAGGACCTGGAAGACGGTAATCATTTCAATCCCGTTAATCACCCCATGTATTTTACGGATGCACATTTTCATACTCAAAAAGAAATAGAAGAAGAATTTGCTACAGCGGGGTTTTCTAAATTAAATTCAATAGCTATTGAAGGGTTTGGATGGTTGACACCTGGTTTTACAGAAAGATGGAATGATGAAGATTCAAGAAACAAAATGCTTCAATATATAAGGCAAACTGAAAATGACCCCATAATGATCGGAATAAGTGCACATGTAATGACAGTTGCGGTAAAATCAGGCTCTTAAAATTTTTTTATAAAATTCCGCCAATCCAAATTAAATTTGCGGACACAAAAAAGGCCCTTCCGTAGAAACGGACTGGCCTCTCACGATTGCTTGCCATATGAAAATCAGTAAAAATCTTTTTTAGGCCTCTCTGCTGCTTGTCTACTCTCAACGATTGCTTGCTTATGAAAAAATAACAGAGACGCAGATCAAAAATATAAAGCAATTCCGTCTTACTGAAAATATCTTGCTCCCCATTTTATCATTTCAAACGAGTGAGAATTTAGGTAACTGGATGCAAACTAAGCATTTCCAAAAAAATATTTTATTATGTCCAACAGGTTTTCAGATATATTATTTCAATTAGTTCACTCACTGGAAAAGTCGGAAAAACGGCATTTCAAGCTATACATAAAGAGAAGTTCCGCTAAACAGGATCTTAAGATCATACAGCTTTTCGATGCATTGGATAAGTTGCAGGAGTATGATGAGAAGTTGTTGTTGAAAAAAATGCCCGGCATTTCGAAAACACAATTAGCCAATTTAAAAAATCACCTATACAAACAAGTATTGGCAAGTCTCCGGTTATTAAAAACAACGGATAATATCGATCTGCAATTGAGTGAGCATCTCGATAATGCCCGCATACTGTATAATAAAGGTTTAAAAATTCATAGCCTCCGCATTTTAGAAAGAGCAAAAGAGCTTGCCAGGGCGAATCAAAAGTTTAATACCCTGGTTCAATTGCTTTCCTTAGAAAAGAAAATTGAAACACTGCATATTACCCGCAGCACAACTGATAAAACCAAACAGATGACCGATGAAGCCCTGGAGATCAGCAGTCATATTGATAGGGTAACAAGGCTTTCTAATCTTGCATTGCTTTTATATCGCTGGTTTGTTCTTTATGGTCATGCAAGAAATGAGCAGGACGAAAAAGAGCTGAATACATTCTTCAAAAATTATCTGCCGGGCGATGTACAGAAAGTAAATGGCTTTTATGAAAAACTTTATTTGTATCAAAGCTATTGCTGGTATGCTTTTATCCGCCAGGATTTCCTGATGTATTATCGCTATAGTCAGAAATGGATCGATCTTTTTGAAGCACAGCCGGTGATGAAAGAAGTGGAAACAGGACATTATATAAAAGGAGTACATACATTGTTGAATGCCTTTTTTGATCTCCGATATTTCGAAAGGTTTGAAACAGTACTTAAGAAATTTGAGATGTTTTCAAAGACAGACATTGCAAAACGTCATGATAATTTTCGTACGCATACCTCTATTTATATCAACAGTGCCAAAATAAACTGGCACCTGATGAAAGGAACTTTTGCCGAGGGATTGAAGCTGGTGCCTTCTATAGAAAAAAATCTCGAAGAATATGCGCTGTTTGTTGACGGGCATCGCATACTTGTATTCAACTACAAAATTGCCACACTTTATTTCGGCGCCGGCAAATACGGAATAGCAATTGATTACTTACAAAAGATCATCAATGGTGCAGGTGATCTCCGGATAGACTTGCAATGCTATGCCCGATTACTTCACCTGATGGCACATTATGAATTGGGAAATGACGAGATCATTGAATCACTTATAAAATCCGTTTACCGGTATATGGCCAAAATGAAAAATCTTACGGTGGTAGAAGAAGAGATGTTTCGTTTCCTTAGACAATCATTCAATGTATCTCCAAAGAAGATAAAACCGGAGCTTGAAAAATTCCTGGATAAAATAAAGCATCTTGAAAAGAATCGTTTTGAAACAAGATCATTTGCCTATCTAGATATCATTTCATGGGTAGAAAGTAAAGTTTACAATAAACCAATGAGTGATATAGTATTTGAGAAATACCTGAACAGGAAAAAAAGGAACCTCGCAAAAGCCGCTTAGCGGGGGTGCATCCCAAATTTTCGCAATCTCATTTTGAGTTAGCCCCCGTCCCCTAAAGGGGAGCATCAGTCCGAAAGTTTGTAATTCCCCTTTAGGGGATAGGGGCAAAAAGCGAAAATTTGGGCTGCACCGCTTAGCAGTTAGAATTGCTTTTAAATTTTTACCTTCCTTCATATTCTTGAAATATGAAACGACTGCAATTACTATTGATTGTTTTTTTACCTCTATTAGTTACGGCGCAGGAAAAAGTTTTTTATAATGCCCGCATTTTTACTGCAAACTCCAGTCATCCCTTTGCCGAAGCAATTGCAATAAAAGATAAAAGAATAATAGCAGTAGGCAATTATTCTGAAGTAATAAGATCCGTTAGTACGAAAGCGGAATTGATCGATTGCAATGGTGGGTTCTTAATGCCTGGTTTTGTTGATAGTCATAATCACGGTATCAGTGGTGGCAGAGGTTTGACAAAAGCAAATGTCAGTGATCAATTGATGACAATTGACGAGTTGGTAGTTTATGCAAAAAGTGAATTAGAAAAGAAAGATGGAATGACCGGTGATGTGTTGGTGATCTATGGGATCAATATCAGCACATGGTCCCAATTGGATATTATTATACAAAAGTTCAATGCAGATGTGTTTCTTTCACAACCGATCGTATTGCGAGGTTCTGATGGTCATACTTCATGGGCCAATAATACAATGATGAAACGTGCTGGTCTCAATAAAAAATTTATTCAAACACTAAAGCCTGAAGAAAAGATCTTTTTCGGTACAACAAACAATGACGAACCAAATGGATTTGTTTCGGAAAGTGGCTACCAAAAGATCTCAAGTGTTCTCACATCAGAGACCAACTTTAGCAAGGCGGGTGAAAAGACCATGGAATATAATAACGGCTATGGCATTACTGCATGGCTCGATCCAGCTGCCGCATCATTAAATAATTCCCGGTCAGGTTATCTTGACTGGTACAAAGATCTAATCGAACATAAAAAACTCACAGCACATATTGCAGCTTGCATTGTAGCCGATGCTGATGCTGACCCCCAAAAACAGATCGCCCAAATAAAGGGGTTACAGAAAAAATATAATACAGAAGACTTTTCCATCATTGGCTTTAAAATTTTTGGCGACGGAGTAATAGAACATCCTACACATACTGCTGCTTTATCATTGCCCTATGCTGGCACATCATCAAAAGGTGTGCTGATGTTTGATCCAAAAAAGTTTGCACAATTTGTAATTGCCGCAGATAAACAGGATCTTTTAGTGCATGTTCATGCCATCGGAGACAAGGCAGTCACTGAAACCCTCAATGGTTTTGAAGCTGCCCGTAAGGTCAATGGCAATAATAAAATACCACATACAATTACTCATTTACAAATAGTATTGCCATCCGATTTTGAACGCTTTAAAAAATTAAATGTACTGGCATCATACCAGCTATTATGGGCTTTTGGAGATATTACAACTATTGATATTGTGAAACCTTATATAGATCCTTCGCTTTATAAATGGCAATATCCTGCACGATCAATGTTGCAGGCAGTTGTGGCGCCAGTGATTGGCCGGTAAGTACGGCTAATCCTTTTGAAGCTATTTATAATGCAGAAACAAGACGAGGGCCAATGGGCGTTTTAGACAGCACTCAATGTATGCCACGTATGGAAATGTTATATGCATATACCATTAATGCAGCAAAAGCCATGATGGCTGAAAAAAAAATTGGCTCACTAGAACCGGGCAAATATGCTGATATAATTATGCTTGACAGGGATGTATTAACTATAAATCCTGAAGCAATGAAGGATACCCGTGTACTCTGGACAATGTTTGAAGGCAAAAAAGTTTACGAAGCCTCAACAAAAAAAGATTTTTGATAAACTAACTTTGCAGAATGGCAAGAACTCCTTCAACGATGGTTATGCTGGGTACAAAAGCTCCGGATTTTCTATTACCTGATACAGTAAGCGGAAAACAATTATCATTGAAAGATGTAAAGGGTGAAACCGCAACCCTGATCATGTTTATTTGCAATCACTGCCCTTTTGTAAAACATGTAAATGCAGAATTAATAAGCCTGGCGAACGACTATAAAGGCAGAATTGGCTTTGTTGCGATCAATTCAAATGATTTAATAAATCATCCTGATGATTCTCCTAAATTAATGACCCAGGTTGCAAAACAATTGAAATATCCATTTCCCTATTTATATGATGAATCACAGGAAACAGCAAAAGCGTATGATGCGGCCTGCACTCCTGATTTTTTTATTTATGATAAAGATCTCCGGCTCGTTTATCGTGGGCAACTAGATGATAGCCGCCCGGGAAATGAAATTCCTGTAACAGGAAAAGATATTCGCCACGCATTGGATTGTTTGATCAATAATAGATCTGTACCTCAAGAACAACGACCAAGTATTGGTTGCAATATCAAGTGGAAATGAGATGTAAATACAAATGTGTTTAAACCCTGATCGATCTTAAATACATTTTACGTTTATAATTTAAATTATCTTAACAAGCCACTCCGTCTTTATTCAAAAGCAACTTCAGATTGTTCGTAATTTTATTTTATGAAAAGATCCGGCTCTGCTGATCTGCCTCTTCATTACGGTTATGTTCCCAAATGGCTTGCAGACCGCATGGCTAAACTTGGTTTTGCAATTACTGAAGCCATAATCTTGGAATATGGCAAAGAAGAAATTTTGCGCAGGCTTTCCGATCCATTCTGGTTTCAAAGTTTAGGTGCGGTAATGGGAATGGATTGGCACTCTTCAGGAATTACTACTTCCGTTATGGGAGCGTTGAAAAGAGCGGTCAATCCACATGCAAAAGAACTGGGCATTTATATCTGCGGTGGTAAAGGAAAATTTTCAAAAGAAACTCCGGCTGAACTTTTAAAGATCGGTAATACAACCGGGTTGAATGCAAATGAATTGGTCCGTTGTAGCAAACTAAGTGCAAAAGTTGATAATACTGCAATACAAGATGGGTTTCAATTATACACCCATAATTTTATCGTAAGCGATACCGGTAAATGGACCGTAGTACAACAGGGCATGCAGCCTGATAGTAAAACCGCAAGACGTTATCATTGGCACTCTGATAATATTAAATCCTTTGTTGAAGAACCTCATACAGGTATTTGTGGTATTAACCAGGGAATGATCTTAAATCTTACAGATGTCGCCGCCAATACTACAAGAGAAAGCATTCTGAAAGTAACTCACGATAAGCCTGAACTTATCATGAAAGAATTTCAGCAACTTCTCATGCCTTCTCATCATGATGTGCAGGCGAGTGATGTAAACCTGAAAAGGTTGGGTTCTATATTGTGGCTGGCATTTGAACAACATCCAGATAATTTTGAAGAGCTGTTGTTATTAAATGGAGTAGGACCAAGAACTATACAATCTTTAACCTTAGTGAGTGAAGTTATTCACGGTACTCCTTCCCGATTTAAAGATCCGGCTCGTTTTCCTTTTGCGCATGGCGGCAAAGATGGTCATCCTTTTCCTGTACCTGTTAAAGTGTATGATGAAACAATTCAAACATTACAAACCGCTGTTCACAAGGCAAAGCTTGGGGAAAATGACAAAGCCGAAGCAATTAAAAAATTACACCAGGTAGCAGCCCGGGCTGAAAAGGATTTTGTTCCCAATTCTAATTTTAATGAACTGATCGAAAAAGAAAAAAATGATTCCTGGAAATATGGGGGACAAACGGTTTTTGGCAAAGCTAAACCTCCACGGCAGGTACAGAAAGGTTTTCAATTAAAATTATTTTAGATCTGCGAACATCTTGTGAATTTTATTCATTATACGTAAATAAATTATTGCCATGAAAATTTTGGCAGAGGTCAGTGTTCGATGAACAAGCTGTTATAATAGGTGGTTACAGCTTGAAAATTAGATTCACTATCACCAGAGATATTTTTTTCGGTAATAAATTTTGCAATTTCATTTTTCTTCCTGTAAAAAGCTGCTGTAAGATCTTTCAACTTTTTTATTCTTATCCACTGCCCGTTCAGTAAAAGAAAATAACGTATCTCCGTTTGAATTTTTTGCTCCGTTGTGGACGAGCCATAAGGCCTGCTTTCCAAAAGCTTTTTTTTGTACTGTTTGTATAATTCTGTCTTTCCGCTTTCTAATAATTCATAAAAATCTTTTTCCGTTTTTTCAGGCATATTTATAAACTCAGAAAAAATAAAGTGATGGTTAATTTTCTGAATAGTATCTGATAACACTACTTCTTTGATTGGCGATGTAGCTATCATTTCAACTTGCTTATCTCCTAAATAATTTACCTGTGATTCCAAAAGATTGAGCCGAACCCAGTGATCTTTATGCTCTTTTCCATCGCTCAAAATGATAGTACCCCGCATCATTTGCTCATCAAAAAAAGGAGAACCTTCTATAAGTTTTGAAAATTTTGCTGTAACAAATGGCTTGCCACCTATCGCATAGACATTTTGAAGTATTCCGCCATTTGCATTAGGATCTTTATCTACATCAATAGTTTTTTGCGAAAAAGCATTTATCCCAAAAAGAGAAAAGCAACAAAAAACGAGCAGCCATCGCATTTTATAAAATTTCAGTCTATTCCAAATTACTAAAATAATATGGGATTTTTTGCACAGCATCATTGTTGGCATTGGGTTTGGCTTTGAAACAAAGACCTTTTAATTTTTTAATTTCATTCATAACATATGAAACATGAAAGATCCATAGCATTCAAGTTAGCGGCTCCCTGGGAAATGGTAAAAGAAAGAATGAAAGAGAATAACATCGATCTTTCTGATAAGGATCTTGAATATATTCCCGGCCAGGAAGAAGAATTATTACAAAGACTTGAGAAAAAAATGAACAGATCTCGTGACCAGGTCGTTGCTTATATTGAAAGCATTTCCTCCAATGATGATATTGCCGGGTAAATTATTTACTTATCAATCGCTCAATTTTAACATTTAGCTTTCGGTAGAATTGTTTTGACCGAATACTTTTGAATTAATATCTTCAGCCACCAAAAACATTTACCAATGAAATACAAATTAGTAGCAGTTACATTGCTATCGTCTTTCTTCCTTTTTTCTTGTGTAAGCAGTAAAAAATTTAAAAAATCGCAGTCAGATTATGCAACGCTGCAAACACAACACACTGCCCTGCAGGGCGATCTTACAAAATGTAATGATGATAAAGCAGAACTTGCACGTCAGAAATCAACCCTGGAAAATGATAAATCAAATCTTAATAACCAGATCGCTGAACTTAATAAGCAGATTGATTTCTTGAAACAAACGAACACGACGGTATTAAAACAAATGGAAGATCTTTCTGTCGTTTCCTCCGCACAGGCAGACAACATCCGGAAATCGCTTGAGAATATTGGCGCAAAAGATCTTTACATACAGGATCTGCAGGCATCCATGGCCCGTAAAGATTCATTGAACCTCGCATTGGTGATGAACCTAAAAGGCGCTGTAGGTAGCATGGATGATCAGGATATAAATATTAAAGTAGATAAAGGAGTTGTTTACATTGATATTTCAGACAAGCTGCTTTTTAAAAGCGGAAAATATGAAGTAACGTCACAAGCTAAAACAGTGCTTGGCAAGGTAGCCGCTGTATTAAAAAATCAACCGGATATAGAATTTATGGTAGAAGGCCATACGGATAATGTAGCTTATAAGAGTGGGGTATTGATCGACAACTGGGACCTGAGTGTGAAAAGAGCGACTTCAGTTGTAAGAATTTTACAAAAAGAATATGGTCTTGATCCAAAAAAAATGTCGGCAGCCGGCCGCGGAGAATATAACCCAGTGTTTGAAAACACTACCGCAGAAAACAAAGCAGCGAACAGGAGAACAAGAATAGTGATTCTGCCTCAATTAGATCAGTTTTTCAAACTATTGGAACCGAAAAAGGAACCTTCTTAAAAATAAAAATATACTATGCCCCGTCCCGTCTTAGGCGAGACGGCGTTTTTAATTAGTAAAAGTTTTTAAGACAAATTTTTAAGCCGCAATGATGACGTAATTTGCAGCCATGACTGAATATTTAAGTGGGTTGAATGATAAACAACGTGAGGCAGTTTTACATATTGATGGGCCATTAATGATCGTTGCCGGCGCCGGTAGTGGAAAAACGAAAGTACTTACGACCAGGGTAGCTCACCTGATGGCAAATGGTGTAGATTCTTTTAATATTCTTGCTCTCACATTTACAAATAAGGCTGCAAAGGAAATGAAGGAAAGAGTGGAGCATATTCTTGGTAACAACGAAGCAAGAAATTTATATATCGGTACATTCCACTCTGTATTTGCAAGAATTCTCCGGACCGAAGCACCGAAAATGGGCTATCCAAACAACTTTACTATTTATGATACAGATGATGCAAAGAGTGTAGTGAAAACCGTGATCAATGAATTGAACCTGGATGACAAACATTATAAGCCTTCCACTGTGTATAACCGGATCTCTTCAGCTAAAAATGCATTGGTAGGGCCGGCAGAATACGCCAACGACTATTATATTCAGCAGGAAGATATGCGCAGCAACCGTCCTGCCATAAGCCAGATCTATGATGCGTATGTAAAACGTTGTTTTAAGAACGGTGCCATGGATTTTGATGATCTGCTCTTAAAGTTTTACGAGCTATTAAAAACATTTCCTGAAAGCCTGAGTAAGTACCAGCATAAATTCAGGTATATTTTAATTGATGAATACCAGGATACCAACCCTGCACAGTATGAGATCATAAAATTACTCGGCGCTATGCATGAGAATGTATGTGTGGTGGGTGATGATGCCCAAAGCATTTATAGTTTTCGTGGCGCTACGATCCAAAACATTTTACAGTTTCAAAAAGATTATGAAGAAGTAAAAGTGATAAAGCTGGAGCAGAATTATCGCAGCACACAAAGTATTTTAAATACAGCCAACGAGGTCATCAAAAAAAATAAAAGCCAGATACCAAAAGATCTTTGGACGGAAAATGCAGAAGGAGAGAAGATCCGTATTGTAAGAACAATGACCGATAACGAAGAAGGAAAATTTACTGCTGACACCGTACAGGAACAAAAGCTTCGTAATCATTTTTACAACAGGGATTTTGCCATTCTTTACCGCACTAATGCGCAGAGTCGTGCCTTTGAAGAATCGCTGCGTCGCATGGGTATTCCTTATACTATTTATGGCGGCATTAGTTTTTACCAGCGCAAAGAGATCAAGGATTATATCGCTTATTTAAGGATCACTATTAATCCAAGAGATGAAGAAGCACTGAAACGTATCATCAATTATCCTGCAAGAGGTATTGGCAAAACAACGATTGACAAGGCTGTGCTGTTCGCCAATGAAAATAATATCAGTATGTGGCAAGTGCTTGAGCAGGCAAAAACTTTTGGGTTCAAAGCCGGCACATTAGAAGCTATTGATGGTTTTGTTGTAATGATAAAGAGTTTTCAAAGCATGTTGCAAAAGCACAATGCATATGATGTGGCCTTTCATGTTGGTAAGCAAACAAATTTTGTCAGGGAACTTTTTAATGATAAAAGTACGGAAGGTGTTGCCCGGTATGAGAATATACAGGAATTACTGAACTCAATAAAAGAATGGATCGAAAGCCCGGATAATGAAGAAGGAGAGGTAATGGATAAAAGTCTCGGAGCTTATTTGCAACAGATCACTTTATTAACAGATGCCGATGAAAAGGATCCCAATGCAGATACGGTAAAACTAATGACAATACATGCCGCAAAGGGACTTGAATTCTCGGTTGTATTTGTGGCGGGTTTAGAAGAAATGCTTTTTCCAAATGCCCTTAGTATAAACACAAGAGAAGAACTGGAAGAAGAAAGAAGGTTGTTTTATGTTGCAATAACAAGGGCTAAGAAAAGATTGTTTATTACGTATGCTAATACACGTTATCGTTTTGGCTCCTTAGTGCAAAACGATCCAAGTCGTTTTATGGATGAGCTTCCGGAAAATTTTGTGGACAGAAGTTTTGCAGGCGGTGGTGCAAAAAACCAGGGGCATGGAAACGGAACTGCATTTGAAAGAATGAGAGGTTGGGGAGGAAGTGGCAAGGACTGGACATCTGGCAACCAATCATCAACAAAAAAAGAAACTCCTTCTTATTTAGCGCCGAAAACAACGATGCAGAAAGTTATTGAGCATGTTCCCTCTGCTGATTTTAAAGCAAGTGATGTTTCTAATTTGCAAGTGGGTCAAAAAGTGGAGCACCAGAAATTTGGTTTTGGAGAAGTGATGAAAAAAGAAGGAGCGGCACATAATCCTATTGCAACAATTAAGTTTGAGAATAACGGAGAAAAAAAGATAATGCTGAACTATGCAAAGCTGAGAATTATCGAGGCCTGATCTTCTTTACTTATTCATTTAGTGTCTCACCAATATTTAATTCTATTTGCGGCACGATATTTTATGGTTTACTTTTTTCTAATCTTAACCTTAAAATAATAACATATGCAAAAAAAATTATTAGGCTTGATATTGGCCGCTGCCGCTTATGGTATTTATCGTTACACTAAAATGACTCCCGAACAAAAAGCCGAACTTAAAAGAAGAGGAGGAGATTTCTTAGATAAAAACCTCGGAAGCTTTAATAACTTATTTGGCGAAAGGTCTGCAGTAACTGATACAACGAACAAATTCAGTTAAGTTGACATGTAAAAAGAGTTGCGATACGCAACTCTTTTTATTTTAGTATTTTTTACTCCCCGGGGTGATACATTTTTTCTACATTCTTCATCACATCTTCTTTATAAAATAAAACATCCTTGAACTGGCCCTGGCTGTACATCGATCCCTGGTCAAAAAAATGTTTTGAGCTTTCATTTCCACTTTCTCCTCCGGCCAATAATGATTTTGCTTTAATTCTTTTGCCGAATTCAACAGCACATATAAAGCTATTGCCATTTACTCCATACCTTTTTTTAGTGTCAGGAAAAGTGCGACTGGTGTAAGAAGGAAGCATTCCCCATGTGGAAGAAGGAATGCTTGGTTTATTATCGTCAAATTTATTGTCAATGTCCGATGATATCCTTTGAAAGCGATTGATCTCACCCCATCCTATTTGCCAGCTGCCATATTTATTTTTAAGATCATTTAGTGTGGCCAACAATGGCTGCAATAGTTCGTCAGGCTTTGCATTTGCAGCAAAATATTTTGCTTTGTCAACCTGGTCCGCTTCTTCATCTTCAAC
>VBAS01000029.1 GCA_005882975.1 Bacteroidota bacterium
GCCAACTCTACTGCTATTGCCTTCTATAGTAAACAAGATAACCGGACAAGATCATATGCACTAAACAGGCTTGCTATTAATCTTGGATGGGCAATTGGCAGCGGCATCGGAGGTGTATTGGCCAACATAAATTTCAGCCTGCTTTTTTATGTAGATGGCTTGACCAATATTGTTGCGGCTATTCTAATTTGGATCTTTTTAAAACCGGTATCATTTAGATCTGTGGATGAAAAACATTTTGAAATGATAAGATCATTATCTCCTTATAGGGATAAGGTTTATATGCTGTTCATTTTACTTACCGTTTTTTTTGCGAGTTGTTTCTTTCAAATTTTCATTTTTAGTGAATTGAATTTTTCAAAACCATTGATTGGCTTTTTACTGGCAATAAACGGTATTATAATCGCTATTGTTGAAATGGTATTGATCTATAAATTAGAAGGAAAGCGAAAAAGCCTCGACTATATTTTTTTTGGCATTTTAATGATCGGAATTGCTTTTTTAATGCTCAATATACCGGGAATGGGCCCTGTTCTGGCTTTCTCAATGATAATTATGATAACGTTTGGGGAAATTTTTTCCATGCCGTTTATGAATAGCTTTTGGATAAGCAGAACTCAACCTGGCAATAGAGGAGCATATGCCGCGGTATACAGTATGGCGTGGTCGGCAGCCCAAACACTTGGCCCGCTTGGCGGAGCTCAACTGGTAGGTCATTTTGGTTTTAAGTGGCTGTGGTTCAGTGTTGGAGCACTATGTATTACAGTTTCACTTTTAATCAGAAAATTGAGGAAAATGGATATCGATGAATTAAAATAATTGTGATTCTGCCTTTCTGTTACTTGGCATGATTTTCTTAACTTAATATTCAAACTTTCATTATGGACAACGCTATGAACAACAACACTACTGGCAGATCTAAAAAAGAATTTCGCAAAATGCTTTCAGCAAAATTGGAATCAAGTTTACTTACATTCCAAAGCGAACTGAAAGAAAAGAAATTTAAAGCAGCAATAAAAAGGGCAAGTAAGTTGCTGGCAAATGATCTGTTTGTAAAACAAAAAAAGAAGAAAGAAAAAAATAATAATGTAATGGCAGAAAACATCGGAGCATAACTTTTTGCTGGTTTTTATGGCCGTTTCGTCTTTAGATGGAACGGTTTTTTATTTGATTTCTTTTATAGTCCCGGATATTCAGCCAGACACTTAAGAGTAGCGAAACAAAAAAAACTATTAGTGTCAGTTTATCTACAAGATCTTTTTGAAAGTTTATACCTGTGAGTTTTAATAATAGAAAATGGACATAGGACGTAGATTGATCATGCAAACCCATTTTTTCTCTTACATTCCAATGCCAATCCGTGCAAAAGCAATAACCCCAGCCATACCAAATACCAACAAAAAACCATGATGTTGCTGTAAGTAAAAGTGTCACCAGGTTCCAGCGACGGGTCTTTTTCCAGGCCCAGCCAAAACAGTTAAATAACATGAGGATCGTGTGAAAGACGAAGAAAAAAATATTCAGAAATGGGTAAACCATTAATATATTTTTCTTCCTTCATCATAATTCAATAGCTGCTCTGCCATTGAATTATCAAATACGGCTTCTTTATTGGATATAACCTGGCGCAGAAGATCATGTATAGTAATGACACCGGCGAATTGCTGCTCATTATAAGCGAGCAGATACCTGGCTTTATGAGAAAGCATCAGATTCATACAATGCTCTACTGTATCTGCGGTATCAACCAAAGGAAGATCATTGGTCATTATTTCTTTTACTTGTGTATTGACACTTGAACGGCCTTTGAGTATCACATTGCGGCTATAGTCTCGTTCACAAAAGATACCTTTAAATTGATCTCCTTTTTTTACAACCAGGTAACTGAGATTAACAGAGTTCAACATTTGCAATGCATCAATGACCAATGCGTCTTCATTAATATTGTTGAAAACAACTGGTTTACTCCTCAAAAGATCAGATACAGTACGCATGATTTATCGTTTGTGATAAAGTTCGGGTTTTTTATCAGAAAATAAATTGATTTCTGTTGGGAAAATTACCTGATCATCATTTTACCTACCTAGTTGCCAGATACTCTTTATTTTTAATACAGTATTTTCGCCTAAATCATTTACCAAATGGACTTGCAAAAACAATTTGAAGAAGCAACGGCAAATAGTAAAAATCTGAGTAAAAAACCTTCCAATGATGTTTTGCTTCAGCTTTATTCATTATACAAACAAGCTACCACAGGCGATGTCAATTCGGAACCGCCTTCTAATCCATTTGACTTTGTAAATAAAGCCAAGTATGATGCATGGGCTTCTTTGAAAGGAAAAACAAAGGAAACGGCCATGCAGGAGTATGTTGATCTTGTTAATAAACTTAAAGGCTGAGTTTATTTAGACTATGCTTGAAAAATATTTGTCACTTCTTGTTTGTCCTGTTACACGTTCAGCGCTCAGATTGCATAAGATCGCTGTAAAAACAAAATCGTTCGGCAGCGGAGAAAAGGAAATTATCCATGAAGGAATTTTGTTTGCGGATAAAGATTGGTTTTATCCTATTATTGACGGTGTTCCCAGACTATTGATCGAATCTTTTTTAGAGCAAGAAGAGTTTTTTAAGGTCAATCTTCCGGATTATCAAAGTATGAAAAGCCGTTTACTTAAAAGCTATCCTGACAAAATTAAAGAAGCGGTTAAAAAAAATAAAAGAACAAAGAAGAGCTTTGAACTGGAATGGGGTCTTTTTAATTATGAAAAGGACAAGACATGGGAGTTGCAAGGAGAAGATTTGCTGAAAAGATTTTTGGATGAAACGGGAGAAACAAAAGAATCATTGGGCGGTAAATTGATCTTTGATGCTGGTTGCGGCAACGGACAGTTGAATCAATATATTGCCCGCTGTGGTGCTGTGGTAGTCGGAATCGATCTAAGCAAAAGCATTGAAACCGCATATAGAAACAATAAAGAAGAAAATGCTTTTTTTCTTCAGGGCGATGTACAATATCCCCCTTTGCAATTTGAGAAATTTAATATTGTTCATAGCAGCGGTGTTTTAATTCATACTAATAACAGTGAACTCACTTTTTCAAAATTATCACCGTGTGTTAAGAAAGATGGCAAACTCAGTGTATGGCTTTATCACCCAAGAAAAAACTTTGTCCATAACACCTTTAATTTTCTGAGGAAATATACCTCTAAACTTCCGATCAAAGCTCAATATTATTTATACTTATTTACTCTTTTTCCTGTTAGTTACATTGTAAAGAAAATCAAAGGCAACAAACAGAATGCACGGGAGATGATTGTCGCTATCATGGACTGGTTCTCACCCGAATTTCGCTGGGAGCATACACCTGAAGAAGCTACTACCTGGTTTACCAAAAGAAATTATAGTGATGTGAAAGTAACTACAACTGATGTGTTTGGATTCAATATAATTGGAAGAAAGTGATCAGCCTGTAACAGATCCATATAGGTCATCAAACATTTTTCCTACAACACCGTAATTAAATTTTTGTTGATTTTCTTCAGCAATTTGCTTTGAGTTTATTTGAAACCCTGATTCCATAAAGTATAGAATTTTATCGGCAAGATCATTGATATTGTTTTCTGCAACTAATAAACCATTAACTCCGTCTGTTATTAATTCTTTTGTTACGTCCAATTCACTAGCAATAACCGGTACACCACAGCAAAGTGATTCAGCTATCACACAACCAAATGTTTCATAACGTGTGAAATGAACCATTGCATCCGAGTTAGTTATTTCTTTTGCTACTTCCGAATAGGGAATTTCTCCCATAAAGATCACTTGTTCATCAAGCAAAAGGTCTTTAGCCATTTTTTTAAACTTCTCTTTTACGGGTCCAACGATCTTTAAAATAAAATCATTTCTTTTCTTTTTTACGAGTGAAATTGCCTCAAGCATTCCTTCAGGGTTTTTCTGATTCGTCATTGAAGAAATATGTATATATATGAATGTGCCCCTTTTCTTTTTTTCCCGGTATTTAAAGATCTTTCCGTTTACAACATTTGGAATTATGATAGGGTTTGTGATTGCAAGTTTCAGATCGATCAATGCTTTAGAAAGGCTTTTTGAAACGGCATGGATCTTTTTTGCATTTTTATAGATCACAGGCACCATTTTCTTTTCAAAGTTTCCTGGTATATGATGATTGTCATAATCCGGCATATAAATACCATCATGTTCAGAAATAATGTATTCTAATCCTTTTCTTTTTTTAAGATATAAGGCAAATAGCCCGGCCGGATAAGCAACATGCACATGCACAAGAGCTGGTGAAGAATCCGTAAAGACCTTATTATATATTTTTCGCAAGGCTGAAAACCTTTTTATTCCATTAATTACCGGCGAAAGGATATTTTTTACTGAAGGATAGTAGTATATGTATACAAATAAATTTTCATTTATTTTTTCTTCGACAAGTTCAGGCTCTTCAATGGTCTCATCAATAGTTGTATAAAAAATTATGATTCGATTATAAAGTGATGCAGCTTCAGCATGTCTCTTTATAAAATCCCCGGGATAAGGATCTCTGCGGCTGGGAAACCAACTTGGCAAATAAAGAATATGCTTCATGTAATGGGATTATCAGATATCAAAACCTTCCCTGAAAATAGATCAAAATCAGATCTCTGTATTGCAAAAAAGTCTTTGAACGAAACATTTGTAATGGACATGGAGCTAAATACAAAATAAGCAGTTGTTATGGGATAGGCGGTCAAATTGGCGATGGCGGCTCCTTTATAACTCAGTGATGGTATTAATAAGAGATCCAATAAGATCATAAGAACACAACAAAGTATGGAACCAATAAGGTTTATTTTTAGCAACCTGTTCGCAGAAAAATAAGCCGCAAGTAATGTAGCAATAGTAAAAATTAAGTAACCCGGTGTCATTATCACTAATGAAAGAAAGCCATTAAAATAAATTGAAGGCAAGAAAAACTTATAAATGATCAATGCAGCAACTATCAGCAAAACAGTTAAGGCGACATGAATATAAAAAGAAACCCTGCAAAGAGAAATAAATTTTGAATCAGATAATTTTTGATCGGTATTTTTCAAAGCAGGAATTAGTAAACCAGCTAATACCCCGGGAATGAGCCATAAAAGCTGAGCAAACTTTGAAGCTTGCGCATAAACTCCTACAGATGTATGATCGTAATAAATACTGATCAGCCAATAATCCGCACGGAAAGCTACAAATTGAATCAGGTTTGTAATTAAAACAATAAACGAAAAAGAAGAAAATGACCGCATTTCTTCCTGGGAGATATTTTTAAATGCCGGATTGAATTTAATTATGAAATATAAAGCCAAAATAAAAGAAGGTATAAAAACAAAAAGGCTATAGATCCAGATAGGATAATCGACGATATAAGCCGGTTTGATAAGCCAAATGACCAATACGACAAATAATAATAAACCAGCAACAAATGATAATATCTTGTTACAAAGTTTTGCTTCGTGTTGTGAATAATAGAGCGATAAAAATTTATCCATTAACACCAAGCCGGTGAAATAAACTATCTCCGCAAAAAAAATTCTTAGTTCATAACTGCTACCAAGCAGTGTATGTCCTAAAAAAAGATAACCTAGTATTGCAATAATATAAAAGAATAAAAGCTGGATAGCGGCGGTTATTATAGTAAAAGAAAAGATCTTATTGCGGCCATAATTTTCACCTGCGACACCATGCCAAACAATCGCTGCATCTGTACCCAACCCGGTAATTATGTGAATCAACGCGGCATTCACAATGATCAATGAAAGAGTTCCAAACTGGCTTGCACCAGCGAGTTTTGCAATTATCAAGCCTATCAAAAAACCGATGCCCGTAAATATTACTCTGAAAATAAATCCTCTTAGTAGAAGCTGCACGATCTTAGTTTATGCAAATAAAATATAATTTTAACCAAAATAAGGAATTAGGCCGTTATGTTTTATAAATTATTGAATGTTTACACCAGGAATTTTTCATTTCCTCATAGAGGATTAAAATACTTTCTTAAAGTGGCTAAAGCATTAGGTATTGCAAATAAAATATACACGAAAAAACTTCACAGCAATTTTTACATGTTCTTAGATCCAACGGATCATATTCAGTGCCATCTCTTTTGGTATGGCTATTATGAAAAAGAACTGGGAGATTTATTAAAAAAGATGCGACGACCCAATGATGTCTTTATTGATATAGGTGCTAATATCGGATACTTTTCCTTATTCTATGCCACTGTCGCACCAACTGTAAAAGTTATTTCATTTGAGCCGGTAAAAGATCTTTTTCAAAAGATGAATGATAATATTTCAATTAATGGGTGTAAGAATATTGTGACTATAAATGTTGCTGTCGGTGAATTAAATGAACAAAATGAATTATTTCTCTCAGCTAATGATAACCTCGGAATGTCATCATTTCAACAGCCCGAAAATTATTCAGGCAAAATGGAAAAAGTTCAGGTAGTGGCAATTGATGATTGGTTCAAAACATCAGGATTAACTAAAATTGATCTGATAAAACTTGATATTGAAGGAAGTGAATTGGCCGCCCTAAAGGGAATGAAAGCTGTATTACAAGAACAAAGACCAGCCTTAGTCGTGGAAATAAATCCGGAAACGCTTTCGCGATTTGATCTAAAGCCGTTTGATATTTACAATTATTTAAACCATCTTAACTTCGATAAGTTTTTAATTTCAGAAAATGCCAGGCTTGAACATTTGGATAGTAATGAAGTAAACCAAACGATAAATGTTTTGTTTATTCATCAAGACAAGAAGAATGAGTATCCTGAACTGTTTAACAAATAACTCATGGCGATTCTTAGAAGAAAAATAGATATTCAATCAGATCTGAACACTGGTTTTGGCGTGAACAGTGAAAATAGCAGCGGCCGGTTTTATGATCGTAATAGCGGCGGTGCAAACGTAATAAAGAAAGGAATCGGAATACTCAACAGGCATAGTTGGTATCATACGATGCTTGCAATGCCAAGAACAAAATTTCTTTCGTTTTTATTAATAGCTTATATACTTGTCAATTTAATTTTTGCGGGAATCTATTACTTAATAGGAATCGATCACTTGGCCGGTGTAAAAGCCGGGTCACCGCTCAAAAATTTCAGCGAAGTCTTTTTCTTCAGTGCACAAACTTTTACAACAGTTGGTTACGGCCGCATTAGTCCTGTTGGGTTTGCCGCAAGTGCGGTTTCAACTTTTGAAGCTTTTCTTGGATTGTTAAGTTTTGCGATAGCCACAGGTTTGTTTTATGGAAGGTTTTCCCGTCCGCGGGCATTTCTAAGTTTCAGCCATAATGCCATCATAGCTCCCTATAAAAATGGAACTGCCCTGATGTTTCGCATGGCCCCCTATAAAAACAATCTTTTATCTGAGGCAGAAACAAAAGTTAATCTCGCCATG
>VBAS01000436.1 GCA_005882975.1 Bacteroidota bacterium
TACTCAATCTTAATGCATTTTCAGAAGGAGTAGTTTATCATAAGTTGCAGGACCTGGTTCAATCGCTTATCGGTTTAAAAGATATAAGAATTGGCATTACTCCTTTTTTTAAAGTGAATGGTCACTATGTTTTTTCCGAATTACATAACAGCAATAGCCTTTTATTTAAGCATTATAAGGCGGTAATGGAAAGAGACAGTGTGAACGATTGTTGCCGTGAATTATTCATGGAGACTGATAAGCCTATTATTTTTGAAAAGATCGATGAAGAACGAGTGGCAGAAATAGATTATCTCGGTTTTTATTTTGACCAGGGCTATCGCAGTTTAATATTAGCTCCGCTGAAACATAATGGGGATCTGTGGGGAATTCTTGAGATAGGTTCAGATCATGAAGGAAAACTTAACTATAAACATATCGGCCGGCTTGACGTTGCGATCCCCCTGTTTACCCGTGCTATTGAAAAAAGTGCCGAGTCTTTGGACAACCAGATCGATAAAGTAATTAAAGAACAATTTACCGCCGTGCAACCATCTGTGGAATGGAAGTTCACAGAAGCTGCGTATAATTATATCATTCAAAAACAACAAGGCAAAGATCCAAAGCCGGAAAGAATAGCGTTTGAAACTGTCTATCCTTTATATGGCGCTATAGATATCCGCAATTCATCTGTAGAAAGATCACAATCGATCCAACTTGATTTTATCGAACAATTACAAATGGCTGCTTCGGTTATTAAAAAAGCGCAGTCAAATATGTCCTTCCCTTTATTACAAGAAGTACAATTTAAAATAGATAAACATATTTCTGCAGCAAGTGATGTGTTACTGAGTGATGAAGAAACAACCATTCACGATTTTTTACAAAACCAGGTGGCTTCCATTTTTAAACACCTGAAAGGAACGGCACCAGCTATTCAAAAGGATGTTGATGCCTATTTTGCTGCGCTTGATAAAAATATCGGGATGATCTATCATCACCGGAAAGAGTTTGAAGAAAGTATTGCAAAAATAAATGAGCAAGTGAGCCGGTTTGTCGATCGTGAACAGACGTCAGTACAACAGATCTTCCCCCATTATTTTGAACGTTATGTAACAGACGGCGTTGAATTCAATATTTACATTGGTCAAACACTTTCGCCAAGAAAAAAATTTGATGAGCTGTACCTGCGCAATATGAGGATGTGGCAACTGACCACATTGGCGAAAGCTTCACGGCTCACAAATGAATTGTGCAAACAGCTAAGCCATCCGATGAAAACAACACAGTTGATCCTTGCGCATAGCACCCCTATCTCTATAAGTTTCCGGGCCGATGAAAGAAAGTTTGATGTAGATGGCGCCGGTAATATCCGGTACGAGATCATTAAAAAAAGAATTGACAAAGTGCATATAAAAGATACTAATGAACGATTCACTCAACCTGGAAAGATCTCCATTGTTTATATGCAACCGAAAGATGCTGAAGAATATGCTGAGTACATCGAGTTTTTACAAAATCAAAAACTATTAAAGCCTGGCATCGAGCATCATGATCTTGAAGAACTGCAGGGTGTTGTTGGTTTAAAAGGATTGAGAGTGGATGTACAATATGAAGATGATATTTCCAAGACTCCTCCCCTTTCTAACATTACAGATGAACAGTTGCTAAAAGGGAAATAAAAAAAATCGTATACTACTTTCTTTTCCAATACAGTGTTACCTCATTTTCATTGCTAAAAACAACGGTCACCAAATGATGACCGTTACTTAAAAAAATATATACTGAATTCTAATAACTCACTCTACCCAAATTATCAGCCATTTCTTTCCTGGCAAAAGAAATAATTATGAGTGCAATACCTCCCAGCAACATCTGTACTCCGATAAAAAGGCTCCGCCGCAAATATGCAAATAAGTCCGGCAATAACAGTGGTCCATCGGAAAGGCTGATGCTTTTTAAATATTAATCCCGATTCAATAAAATGCAAACCAAGGAAAACCATCCATAACCCGAAAAGAATAGTGATCATTCTCGTCGTTGCGAACAGGTGCATCAACATTAATATTCCAAAAACAAATGTGATGAGACTCCATATAAGGCCTGAAAACTCCCTTGCCTCACGATCGGCAAAAAGCCAGGAAATTATTCCAACAATTCCAGTGAAGAATATTAATACACCGATCCAAATTGAGATCCCTTTTAAAGCCGTTAGGGGATTATTGAAAACATAAATGCTTAAGATTATCAACGCAATTCCCTGTATCATAGCAACCCACCAGGGACGTATTATTGGTTTTGGCATAATTAAATTTTAAACAATTAAAAAATACCCTTGGAATTTGCACTTTACTTCTTCAACAATTTTGCCTTGCTTAATTGTTTCATCAACGTGGATATATAAGTTCTGCTACCGCTTGCTAAAGAAGATGGATTAAATATTTCTGATTTTACCGCAAACATCTTTTCCTGTGAAGCTTTATCAAACAGATTACTCTGCATAATATAGGTCTTGTCAGTTGAATAATAACCCGAAGAAGTTAAGGTGGAGTAATAATGAGTGTAATAGCCAAAAAAACTTCCGGCCCATGAATAATCACTTCGCATTGTATATTGAGTGCCTCCTTCAATATACCCTACATCTTCATTCTTATCTAAT
>VBAS01000030.1:0-10919 GCA_005882975.1 Bacteroidota bacterium
CCCCCGGGAAACACATTCTCCAGATCACCTGTGCTCAACTTCCTCAACATCTTAGAAAGATCATAACACTTTTCAACAATCACATGGATCACTTCGCCTTCCACTTGTAGTTTTCCCTCTACCATCATCAATTTAGAATGAAGAATTTCACGACGATATTGCTCAATAATATTTTCGAACACTACAAGATTAGCGTATCAGTTCCTTCGGGGTCTTCATCGATCTACAGTAAGAAGAAATTGTCTGCGAGGGGTCTGCACGGCATAGCCTGTGCGCAGGGCGACCCCTCGTAATAGGTATCTCCAAATATTAAATTGAAAAGTATTACAGGCGTGGGGTTGCTGCTAAGCTTCAAATCCACACACGGCAAACCCCACGCAAACAGCATCACTTAATTCCAGGACAAAAAATATCAATAAATTTAATAATGCCGGTTAAATGGAAACATGGAGATGAATTCAGCATGTATTACTGCACATTTACTTGCTACAAATGGTTGCATTTATTTGAAATCGTAAACGGATATGATATGGTGTATGAATGGTTTGATGTTCTCAGGAAAGATGGATATAAAATAATTGGTTATGTAATTATGCCCAATCATCTTCATGTAATGATCTATTTTCCTAAACCTGGTTATAATCTGAATAAGATAATTGGCAATGGTAAAAGATTTATGGCATATGAAATAATAAAGAGACTTGAAGGAATGAAAAGAAATGATCTCCTTGAATATTTATTTGATGCCGTTACAAAAAGAGAAAAGAAAAAAGCCCAGCGACATAGAGTATTTGAAGAATCATTTGATGCTAAAGGAATAAATAGCGAAAAATTTCTTTTACAAAAACTAAATTATATACATCGTAATCCTGTAAGTGGTCGATGGAATCTTGCCAAAGACTTTACTGAATATGAACACAGCAGCGCATCATACTATGAGACGGGAATAATCAAAAGGTATGAGCCAATTCATTTTAAAACCATATAGTAGTATTCTTTCTTTTCTTGTGCCTGTCCGGGGTCTTTGCCATCTTGAGTTTGCGTCCCCCGTTATCAGTAGCGTTCCTCTCTTCAAATCAATAAAAGGATATTTAGGAAACGCCTTAAAAGTTATTTTTCCCTATTGAAATAATTCTACCTGGCCTGTTTGCTGTTTTTCTTTTCCCGGGATATCAAGAGGAGGCAGATCAGGATAAACAAATTCTTTTACCGGGTAATAACAGGTTATCATTTTCAATAACTTTATTTCAACAATGAGTGTTTGTAATAACAACAATCATCGCGTTGTGCAAATAAAATAAAACACGCATATGGTAAGCTTTACAGTCCGTGATGAAATTATTGAAGTGATCAACAAACTTTTTATTTATACCGATATGCAGGAATGGGAGAAACTGCAGAATGAGGTTTTCTCCGATGATGTGATGTTTGACATGTCGTCTCTCGGCGGTGCCAAAGAAGAAACATCATCAAAGGCGATCTGTGAGCTATGGAAAAAAGGCTTTGCCGGCATTGATTCCATCAATCACCTGGCAGGAAACTATCTTGTAGATATTCACGATATGGTGGCCACCGTTTTTGTCTATGCGACAGCTACACATTATAAAGCATCAGCCACAAAAGGCACAACACGGGAATTCACAGGAACTTATAACATCCGTTTAATGAAACATGGAACGGGGTGGAAGATCTATGAATTTAAATACAACCTGAAATATCAAACCGGTAATATTGATTTAGTATAATGTTTGCGTCCGTTTACGTCCCCCGGCGTCTTCGCCATAATGATTTTTCAAATTGCATGAAATAATCTTGCGAGACCACGGACATAAGGAATTCAAAATATATTGATGGATCTCCAGCCACAATCAATTAAAACAACTCAAGCTGTCCTTCTTTAATTTCTTCAGCACCGGGAATATCCAATGGTGGCAACTCAGGATAAACAATTTCTTTTAAAGGATCTAATGATTTTAAAAAATCTTTTGAAAGCGTATAGTAATTCAGATCCTCCCATGGTATTTGCCAGTTTGCAATTGCTGATATTCTTTTTTCATCCAAATTTCCAAACATCCATTCCCACGCAAGATCATCAGTAAGCATTGTTGGCATTCGCTTTTTACTGTTATGGATCTGTTCCATTAAAAGATTAGCTGCTGTGGTCACGATTGCACAGGTATCGATCGTTTCACCGGTTTCAGCATCGGTCCACTGATTCCAGATTCCCGCCAACCAGAATATTTCTTTATTCTTTACCATCACCCTGTAAGGATATTTAACTGCTGTCTTCAACGGCTGACCTGTACGCTTGTTCAATGGAAATATATGCCGCCAATCATAAAAACCAGTGGAAGGAATGATACATCTTCTCTGTAATGCCGCTTTTCGATACACTTTATTAGGCAACAATAATTCTTCTGCTACCGCATTCAGAAAATTCAGCGGCTGCACAAATTTTCCTCTTGCGTCGGTAAATCCTCTCCGGATCTTAAAAGCATCTTGTCTCGTTTCAATAAAAGGCCATTGTAACGGGTCAGGTAAAAAGCCCCATTCCATTTGCACGATCTCAAGATCTTCTTTGCCTTCAATTGGTTTCAGCGCAGTGATCGGAGCAAAATCAAACCCAACGATCACCAGCCGGTTAAAGTAATCACGTTCAACAATTGTTTTTTCAATTTGTTTCAACCGCAAAAACTCGGTATGTGTTACTTTTTGCCCATTGTAATAGCACATGGTTACTCTTTTTTTGATAAGTACTGATCAATTAATTGTCCCACACCCTGCGCCTCTCGTTGCCGGCCTTCAGGAATGGATGTCCATGTATCATCGCTGTCAACAAATTTAGCCTTTGCAATGATAATAGGTTTCCGCTTGCTGCTGAACGAAACGTGGTAAGCAATGCTTCTTCCTATTTCTATGCGTTGACACATAATGATCACCCCAAACGCTTCAAAGGAAAATTTTTCGTCATTCGTCGGGAACAATTGACCAGGCATCTTGCAATTTATTTTATTTATTTCTGACTGCAATTGGCATTTGGCAGTACATAAACTTGTTCAACCTTATCTAAAATTTCTCCCCCCAGGAAACGCATTCTCCAAATCACCTGTGCTCAACTTCCTCAACATCTTAGAAAGATCATAACACTTTTCAACGATTACATGGATCACTTCACCTTCCACTTGTAATTTACCCTCTACCATCATCAATTTAGAATGAAGAATTTCACGACGATATTGCTCAATAATATTTTCAAACACAACAAGATTAGCAGTACCTGTTTCATCTTCTATTGTAATAAAACAAACACCTTTGGCTGTACCGGGTCGTTGCCGAACTAAAACAAGACCCGCAACTTTTACTGTATCCCCGTTTGTCAAATTACACAGATCAGCAGTTGATACAATATGAAGTTGTGTTAGTTTCTCCCTGAGAAAACTTACGGGATGAGCTTTTACAGAAAGTGATAAGGAAGCGTAATCATGAACAACATGTTCCGGCAAAGACATAACGGGCAATGAAACATTTTCATGCTGTGCATCAGGCGATGGTTGTCCTTTAAATAATACAACCGGACGATCATGTGTAGATACTTCCCATAATGCCTCTCTTCTGTCAAGACCAATTGATCTGAATGCATCTGCATCAGCCAACTTCAATAAAGTTGCTTCGGGTAAACCAAGATCCCGCAGCTCATTAACAGAAGAAAAACTTTTTGTTCTGCCTGCTATTAAAATTTTGATATCTTCTTCTCTTAAACCTTTCACTTGTCTGAAACCAAGCCGCAGTGCATTACCTCCCCCGTCCCGATTTATCGGGACAACTCTCCGGGAGTCAGAATCTATCTCGTCCCGATAAATCGGGACACCCCCTCGAGAGGGGGATTGGGTGTCCTCAAGTAAATTATCCCAGTCCGAATAATTAATATCCACCTCTCTTACTTCCACTCCATGCTTTTGCGCATCGATCACAATTTGCGCCGGCTGATAAAATCCCATTGGCATACTGTTCAGCAATGCACAGGCAAATACATCCGGATAATAACATTTGATCCATGCAGAAACATATACCAGCAATGCAAAGCTTGCTGCATGACTTTCAGGAAAACCATAACTGCCAAAACCTTCTAGTTGTTTAAATACACGTTCAGCATATTCTGCTGTATATCCTCTTTGCGTCATTCCGTTGATCAGCTTTTGATGAAAATTGCTAACCATTCCTTTTGCTTTAAAGGTTGCCATGCTTCTTCGCAATTCATCAGCTTCAGCAGGAGTAAAGCCTGCAGCCACAATAGCGATCTTCATTGCCTGTTCCTGGAAAAGTGGAACACCCAATGTTCTTTTCAAGATCTCTTCTACTTCCGGAGATGGATATTCAACATCCTCTTCTCCATTGCGACGGCGTAAAAAAGGATGCACCATATCACCTTGTATGGGTCCGGGTCTTACGATGGCTACTTCAATTACGAGATCATAAAAAGTTCTTGGCTTTAATCTTGGTAACATCGATTGCTGTGCACGACTTTCAATTTGAAACACACCGATCGTATCGGCATGACAGATCATATCATATACCGCAGTATCATCCTGCGGAATATTCGCCAGTGTAAGATCAAGACCATAATGTTCTTTCGCCAGGTCAAATGCTTTACGGATACAGGTCAGCATTCCCAATGCCAGCACATCGATCTTTAGAAATCCTAATGCATCAATATCATCTTTGTTCCATTCAATGCAGGTCCTATTCTCCATTCTTGCATTTAAGATTGGGCAGAGTTCGGTCAGCTTGCCACGGGTGATCACAAATCCTCCTGTATGCTGACCCAATTGTCTTGGAAAACCGATATACTGTCTTGTCAGCTCAAGCACTTTGCGCAAATGTTTATCGCTTGTATCAAATCCCTGCTCAGCAAATCGTTTGTCTTTAAATGTTTCTTCAGGAAAATCACCAATTGCTCCAACAGAATCTGATAGATTATTGATCGCATCCACAGATAATCCCATTGCTTTCGCCACATCTCTTATGGCCCCTTTCTGGTGTTGCTGTGTAACGGTAGCAACAATAGCAGCACGGTCACGGCCATATTTATTGTATATATATTGTATCACTTCTTCACGGCGTTCATGTTCAAAGTCCACATCAATATCAGGCGGTTCATTTCTTGCGGCAGAAATAAACCGTTCAAACAAGAGCTCGAATTTGGTGGGATTAACGGATGTAATACCTAAACAAAAACAAATAGTGGAGTTGGCAGCCGAACCTCTTCCCTGGCAAAGTATTTTTTGTTCTCTTGCATAGCGTAGAATATCATATACTGTCAAAAAATAAGATGCATAATTCATTTGCTCAATAAACTTCAGCTCATGATTGATCGCATGGATCACTTTACCAGGCAACACATCCCCATAAATTTCTTTTGCACCCTTCCATGCCAAATGAGTTAATTCCTCCTGCGGCGCCCTTCCTTCATTGGTGATCTCTACAGGATATTCATATTGCAAACTATCCAATGAGAATTGACAGGCTTCAGCTAATTCCTGTGTTTTACCAATTGCATCCGGGTATTGCCGGAATAAGCGCAGCATTTCAGGAGAAGATTTTAAATATCGTTCCGCATTTGGATGCAAGCGATAACCCACATTATATATAGTACACTTTTCACGGATGCAGGTAAGGATATCCTGCAACTGTCTTCTTGCCGGTATATGATAATGCACATCATTGGTGGCAAGCATTGGTATATCCAGTCTAGATGATAGCTGCGCTAAACGATATAAATATTTACTATCATCACCGTGATAGCGGCGTGTTGATGCTATATAAAGATTTTCTCCAAATGCTTCGCGGTATTCTTTTAAAACAATTTCAAATGACGGATCAAAGTTGAATGATGCATTCAATGAATCAGGGGGCAGCACAACAAACTTCATTCCTTTTGCATGTGCATATGCATCCTCTTTGTATATATGACATTCACCTTTTTCTGCACGAAGATTTCCTGTTGTTAATAGTTGACACAGTTCTGAATACGCATCTTTATCTGTTGGATAAGCCAGCAGGCTTTGTCCATTCAGCAGATCCAAACGACAACCAGGAATAATTTTTATTTCTTTCTTCTTGGCTGCAGCATGTGCACGAACTATACCGGCGAATGTGTTCCTGTCGGTGATCGCTATTTTATCATAACCATAGATCGCCGCCTGCTCCACTAACTCTTCGGCATGCGAAGCACCACGGAGGAAACTAAAATTTGTTGTTACTTGTAGTTCTGTATACTTCATACATCAATTTTGTATGTCCGGAAGTCAGTAAGTCGGAAAGTCCGAAAGACGAGTCTGTAAGACTGTAACTACTATATTGAAATGTTCTTTTCCGACTTCCCGTCTTCCGGACTTTTCGGACTTCACAGAAAGAACCCATGAATAAACCATTTATAATTTTCATCTTCATAATGCCCCAACCTGAATAACCAATACCTGCATCCTTCTTCATCTTCTACATAATAATAATCACGATGCTGTCCCTGCTCGATCCACCATTCCTGTTCGATCCGTTCCGGTCCGTCAGCTTTTTTTATCGTATGCAATTTTCCTTTGTAACGAAAATTCATTGGCGGATAATCGGGAATAGGTGCAGTGACTTCAATGCATTCAGGTCTTGCTAATAATTGCAGGGGTCTTGGCCGGTCAACTTTCCATTCAGTTGTTGTTGTTTCATCCAGTGACAAAACATTTTTTATTGATCGTTCGGGCCAGTAATGTTCATTTGGTAAATAACTATGAATAGAATTCATACCGATCTTACAACTTAACCGGTCCAGCAGTTCAGCAATTCTTTCATCCTGCAGGCCAGCATCGCTGTTCCATATTTTTTCCTGTAACGGTGAATGATCTTCCACTTTCGTCGCATGTAGTATAAATAATTCAATACCCAAAGCTGGTTCGATCGATGAGATCTTTAATTCAAACAAACGGAACAAATGATCTGCATGATGACTTGCACGGATAGTGCCGATGGTGATCTCTGGGATCTTACCATCGATACGATAACATTTTAAAACAGCAGTACGAATTCCTTTTCCATTCTTTTTTAATCGCTTGCATAAATTTTCCAGTAAGCGTTGCAATGCAATTTCAATTCCTGTGGCAGTGACAATAGGTTCCAAACAAGGCAATCTTTCCTGGTAAGGTTCTATTGGATGAACAGGTTGAATGAATTCTTCTTCCTTTCCTAATGCCTGGTTGATTCGTGTAGTAATATCAAGTCCGGAAGACCGAAAGTCGGAAAGTCCGAAAGACGAGTCTGTAAGACTGTAACTACTATATTGAAATGTTCTTTTCCGACTTCCCGTCTTCCGGACTTTTCGGACTTCACAGAAAGAACCTCAACGCAGACCTCTGCATTCCAATAAAATCTTTCACTTGTCTTAGTCCAAGCTTATTCAATCTATCCGTTGTATCATCATCTAACCGCAATGCAGCAGCAGGCAAGTAGAGCAATGCAGTAGATTGTTGACCCGGTTCAATTATAAATTTGTCGTTGCCGAATCTTGCTATCGCCCATGCAGTACCAATGGTATCGGCGATCGCAGCTCTTACTGTATAACCATATTTTTGAAATCGTGCAATGATATCTTCTAAATAAAATTTATCACCACCCCATAAATGCGAACATCCTGTAGCATCGATGCTCAATCCATTGTCTCCATCCACAGCTATGCAGGGACTAAAACGAATACACCATTCAGCCATGCGCCTGAGTAATCGTTCTGCTAAATCCGTCTGATCATCGATCACCTGTAAAGAAGGAAAGATTGCTTTTGCATCTGCGGCTACCATACCAGGTCTGATGGATCGTTTTATTGCTGGTTCATTCGCTGCACTGATGAGCTTTCGTCCATGATCGGGTATCACCAGCACAAATGGCAGCTCACGTAGGAGCGGTTGACGAACACTGAACCAGTCCGTTTTCAAATAAGGGAACCATATCGACACAAATCGTTTCACACTGCTTCTTTATGTTCTTCAATTGTTGAAGAAGTTTTCACAACAACTTCGTTGAATTTTCCATTAGCCCATTCAAGCTGCCAGCTTCCTGGTTTACCATTACGAACTTTCAATAATTCAACATTCAACCTGGGAAAACCTACTCCCGGCAAACCATCTTCTATTTCACTTTGTAAAGAATGGATCTGCCAGCGGCAGGTACATGCAGTTGTATTTAGTGTTCGTTGATTCGAACGCAGCAGGAAACCAGTTACACCACTTTGCTCGGTAGCCAGTTGCAATCGTCTTGATGTTGTCAGGTCGACGCAGGAGACCTCTCCTACTACGGCTGTTAATCCTTCGCATTTCAATGCTTCTTCGATCGTCCATAAAATTTCTTTTTGATTGCGTAGTTTAATAAAAATCAACTGTGCCGGGTTGATACCAAATGATACGAGTGCTGGAGGAAAAATAGTATGCGATGAACTGATCCATAGTGCAGCGCCATTTTTTTTCAGTAGCGATGATAAGATGCCTGCAATAAAACCACTGCTTGCAGTTAAGCCTTCATGATCGTTACAAATAAATTCATGATTAACGCCCAAAGGAAAAATAGAATTAGGAAACGAATGATTAATAGTTCCAAGATCGATCTGTTGATCTTGATGCAGCAATGGCTTGAAGCCCTGCAATGCAAGAATATCTTTTTTCAGTTGAATGATAATATCGGCTTTCAATGCTGGCATTGATCATTATTCTTATACAGTAAGTTGGGTTAGTTATCACTATGCTCAGCAAGTTAGTAATATTTTACTAAATTAATTAGTTTATTTATTGGCTGTGAGACACTGGTTTATATGCTAATCGCTTGCCCACAAAATCGTACGAGCCCATTTTTAAGAAGTTATTTATTAAAGTAACTTTAACCAGCAAACCATAAGAATATATCCACTGCGCCGGGTCATAAAAGGCTTTGCTTATTGAACCATTAACACAAAATCTTTTGAAAATGAAACCTGATCTTTTTACCCCACTAAAGACAGCGGTTAATCTTCAGCATGAAGAGTTGCAATCATTACAAAAGAGTGCCTCAACTATCGCTGCACAATTGCAAAAAACCCTGCCTGCAAATAACAAGAGCATGTTATTTATTGGTGCACCGGGCACAGGAAAGAAAACATTAGCTTCTCTTATCGGTCAGCAATTGGGTACAGAAGTATACAGAATTGACCTTTCAATAGTAGTTTCTAAATACATTGGTGAGACGGAAAAGAATCTTAAAAAGATATTTGATACGGCAGAGCATAAGAACTGGATCCTGTTTTTTGATGAAGCGGATGCGTTGTTTGGAAAAAGAACAAATGTGCGGGATGCTCATGATAAGTATGCCAACCAGGAAGTTGCTTACCTGCTGCAAAGAATAGAAAACTATAATGGCATTGTGATCTTAGCAACGAATATGAAGAACAATATCGATGAAGCGTTTACGAGAAGACTTCAAAGTATTATCCATTTTCCTCTTAAATAAGCTCAATGCCAGAATATAAAACTCCCGGTGTATATGTAGAAGAAATTCCGGCATCTCCACGTTCCATCCAGGGAGTAGAAACATCCATCCCGGCATTTATCGGTGCCACACAAAAAGCAGAAAAAACAACGACAGCCGATCTGTTCAGGGTCCCTGTATCCATTAGTTCGATGATAGAGTATGAAAGGTATTTTGGTTTTGCAAAACCTGAAACAGGAGTAACAATCACTATAGATACAACAATGGCTGCGGCTCCCATAGCAAAAGCATCTATACAAAACAAGGTGCCTTACCTTATGTATAATTCGGTCCGGCATTTTTTTGCAAATGGTGGAAGCAATTGTTATATCATTTCCATTGGTGATTATAGCAGACCTGTTGAGCAGGCTGACCTGCTGGCAGGATTGAATAAAGCAGCTGAAACACCCGGGATCACTATGATGTTATTTCCGGATGCTATGTGGTTACCGGCTGCGGCTTATTACAACGTTTGCAAAGAAGCACTGCAACAGTGCGCTGAAAAAAATAACCGCATTGCACTTATTGATGTATGGAGAAGTGATGCAGGTCAATATGCCATTGATGAACTTCGTTCTTATGATCTTGGTAATACTCACCAGCTAAGTTTTGGAGCTGCTTATTATCCTCATCTTATATCATCGTATAATTATACTTATGATGAGGCCAGCATTATTTGTTCGACAAACACAAGTCTAAACGGCACATTAAAAGAACTGAAGCAAAAAGATCCAATAGCTTATAGTGTGGCCATACAATCCATTTCTGAATTAAAAGTATTGTTACCTGCTTCGCCTGCTGTTGCTGGTATTTATGCACGGGTCGATAATAACAGGGGTGTATGGAAAGCACCGGCAAATGAAATTGTAAATGATACAGTGCAGCCGGAAGTTTTTATTGATAATAAAATACAGGATGGATTAAATGTTCATGTCACTGGCAGATCGATCAATTCCGTCCGGCATTTCCTAGGCAAGGGTGTATTGGTATGGGGTGCACGAACACTGGCAGGAAATGATAATGAGTGGAGATATATACCTGTTCGCCGGTTTTTTATTATGATAGAGGAATCGATCAGATCTTCAACCTCATTTGTTGTATTTGAACCGAATGATGCTAGCACGTGGACCCGGGTAAAATCAATGATCGATAATTTTTTAATATCACATTGGAGACAAGGCGCTCTTGCCGGGTCAAAACCGGAACATGCTTTTTTTGTAAAAATTGGACTCAATGAAACGATGACCGCCCTGGATATTTCCGAAGGAAGAATGATCATTGAAATTGGAATTGCGATGATGAGACCCGCTGAATTTATAATACTCCGAATTACTCACTTAGTATCCAAACCATGACCACGTAAATTTTGCAGAACAAATTTGCAATTA
>VBAS01000030.1:10959-11595 GCA_005882975.1 Bacteroidota bacterium
GCCCGATACTCCGCCGGCCGGGCAGGCCAACGCACATGAAGACTCCTGCAGTTTGTAAAGGAATTTAATTATTGGAGTTATAGGATGAAGTTGATGCTGCGTGCTATTTGTAATACCGAATGGCGCTGTCTTTTTCGTTTACATTCTTTAAAGATGCTCGTGAACTATAGATGACGAAAAAGAAGGCGCTGGAACATCATTAACGCTGATATAAAACAGAAACAAGTTGAGGAAATATTCAATCAAGAAAACAAATTACAATTATCGTCGATGCAGATGATAAGAATTGTTCAGCTCAGTCAACAGTAGCACAAAAGCTAAATTACGGCGTCCGGCAATGGCTGTATATCATTGCCGGTGTGCTTTTCTTTCGTTCTTTCTTTTGCACAAGCAAAAGAAAGAACATTAAGAAAGAAGAAAAACCCATAACAACCCAAAGTAAAAGCCACTTAACGCGGCTTTACAGGTTATAGAAATAGCCCTGAGTGTCAGGTAATTTATCTAAATAAAAGTCTTAGCTATGTTCCCGTTCTTAATTTTGCTAAATGGAGAAAGACCACGAGCTAACATGGCGAACAAAGCTTCATGATACCATCTATGAATCGAATACCAAAGCGGGCAAAGCATTTGATGTAG
>VBAS01000030.1:11662-15800 GCA_005882975.1 Bacteroidota bacterium
TATCACAAAACTTATGGACATATTTTTTACATTCTCGAATGGATCTTTACGTCCCTGTTTACTATAGAATATATTTTGCGCCTGGTAAGTATAAAAAAACCGTTGCAATATGTGTTTTCGCCTTTAGGGATCATTGATCTGCTTGCCATTATTCCCTCTTACCTCAGCATATTATTTGCAGGAGCACAATCACTGCTGGTATTGCGGGCACTTCGTCTCTTACGCATCTTCCGCATTTTTAAGCTCACTCATTTTTTGACGGAAATGGAATTTTTAAAGATCGCCCTGACAACCAGTCTGAAAAAGATCAGCATTTTTATGCTGGCGGTATTTACCATGGTGATCATATTAGGATCGGTGATGTACCTTGTTGAGAACGGTAGAAATGGATTCGACAGTATTCCTGATAGCATTTACTGGGGAATCGTAACAATCACAACTGTTGGCTACGGCGATATTTCGCCGGTTACAGCCTGGGGTAAATTCATTGCTTCAATAATGATGTTTATTGGCTATGGCATCATAGCAGTACCAACAGGCATCATTACAACTGATATAGCAATAGCTGCAAGAAATAAAAAACATGGAACTGAAAACTGTCCGGCGTGCGGCAAGGAAGGACATGATCGTGATGCAAAATTTTGCAAGTATTGCGGCTCGGCATTGTAACTAACAGTATTTTATTTTTGCAAGCAAAAGAGAGCTTATCTCTAATTGTTGCAGACATAAAAAAGGCGGAGAACTTTTTCTCCGCCGCACACGTAGAGTACTTTCATTGAACTGCCTAACATCTTTTTCTTCCAATCATTATTAATAATCCTGCCTATACCTCCAGGTGAATTCTATTGCTTTCATGTTTCATAAGGTTAATGATCTTACTGGATGTATGTAAATTTTGGTAAGGATAAAATAACAAATGCCGTGCTAATTATTGTATAGCCATTAAAGTCGTACTATTACTATCAGAGTGTAAAAAAATTGTGGAGATTTATGCTCGTTAAAACATAAGAAAAGAAAAAAGACCCGGGTGATTACAGCGTAAAAATATAAATTCAAAAGTAAAGCCGCTTTAAGCGGCTTTACTTATTTTATACGCAGGTAGTTTTGGAGACGTGAATATAACTATATGGTAAACTACTAGGACCTCAGGCTGAAGATATTTATTCAGAAGTTGAAAAAAGTCAAGAACGAAATAATTTCTTCATCACTTTCATGTTGAGTTCATGATCAATATCGATTACCCCGTACACAAATAAAAAAGCACTTAGTGTTCTGATCATCCTAAGTGCTTAAGTTTTCTGCCCATACAAAATCATATTTCTGCTAATTCTCTTTTTTTAGTGGTCGCTGCCTTTGGCTCGTTCACGCCTTCAGCATCAATGATCACCTTCATTGCTTTTTCTTTTCCTGCATTGCCAAACACATCATATGCTTCCAGAATATCCATCAGCATAAAATGATGTGTGATCAGTTTCTTTGGCTCCAGTTTACCAGAGCTCACATTCTTTAACAACATAGGCGTAGTGAATGTGCTTACAAGACCTGTTGTTAATGTGATGTTCCGGATCCATAATTTCTGCAATTGAAAATCTACACTGTGCCCATGCACACCGATCACAGCAACATTACCGCCCGGTCTTACTATATTCTGGCAAATATCAAAGGTGGCAGGAAGACCAACGGCTTCGATGGCTACATCTACTCCGTCTTTTGTTTCTGCAAAGATTTTTTTCACTACATCTTCATTGGCTGAATTTATGAGATCAGTGGCACCAAATTTTTTAGCCGTTGCCAGGCGGTTGTCATCAAGATCGATCATATAAATTTTTGCCGGTGAATAAAATTGTGCGGTCAGCAAAGCAGACATGCCGATAGGTCCTGAACCTACGATCGCAATAGTATCGCCGGGTTTTACGCGGCCATTCAATACACCGATCTCATATCCTGTAGGCAATATGTCGCTTAGCATTACCAATGATTCTTCATCAGCTCCTGCAGGTATATGATGCAAACTGTTGTCGGCATGCGGTATGCATACGTATTCGGCTTGTGTACCATTGATGAGATGTCCGAGTATCCAACCGCCGTCTTCGCAATGCGCATACATACCCTTCTTGCAATACTCACAGCTGCCATCCGAAGTAATACACGAAATGATGACGTGATCACCTTTTTTAAAATTCCTTACTGAAGGTCCAATCTCTTCTATAATGCCAACTCCTTCGTGACCTAATGTAGTGCCGGGTTGCACGGTGGGCACCTTACCTTTTATAATGCCAAGGTCGGTACCACAGATAGTTGTTTTTGTTATCCTGACCAGGGCGTCAGTTGACTTCTGGATCTTTGGCACCGGCACTTCCTTCAATTCGATCTTGCCGACACCGCCATATACCAGGGCTTTCATTGTTGCTTTCATAAAAAATGTTTAGAAGTTATTAAATAAGCTGATGTTCTTTAAGAGGAACGATATAAATCGAAATCATTTTTATATAAGATTGCTATCAATCATCTTTGAAGGTAACTGTAAACTAATGCAACTACTCTGACCGTCGTCACAAGCAGTGCTGATTTGTATTATTGTTTCGGAGAGTACTTAATTCACTTACAGAATAGTTTTTCTGTTTTTCCCGAAACGATTTTTCTCTATATTTGCTGCCCCAAAAGGAATTCCCCTTTAGCTCAGTTGGTTAGAGCATCTGACTGTTAATCAGAGGGTCGTTGGTTCAAGTCCAACAGGGGGAGCAAAGCCACAGCTACTGTGGCTTTTTCATTTATATGTCCTTAATTATCAGTTAATTCCTCGCCATTTTCCTCTACCTTTATTTCCCTAATCAACTCAATTGTTATGCGCAAATATTTCGCCTTTGTGGTTGTGATCCTATTGAATTTAGTGAGCAACGCTCAAACTCTTCAATCTCCTAATAAACAACTTCAGCTTCGTTTCGAAATAAGAGATAGCATTCCTTATTATAGTATGGAGTATAAGAATATTCCAGTTGTAAAAGAAAGTAAGCTGGGTCTTACACTTGTAAACACTGTTTCTTTACTAAATGGATTTGTGAACAAGGAACAAAAAACAAGCTCGTTTAATGAAAGCTGGCATCCGGTATTAGGTGAGTTAAAAACAATTGTCAATAATTATAATGAGTTAATAGTAACACTTGCACAACCTAAAACGCAAAGAGAGATCTTTGTTTAATGATGGGCTTGGTTTTCGTTATGAATTTCCCGAGCAAAAGAACCTGAACTATTTTGTTGTGAAAGAAGAAGAAACACAATTTGCTCTTTCCGGTGATAATAAAACATGGTGGATCGCCGGCGACTATGATACAGAAGAGTATAGTTATACAACTTCTAAACTTTCCGAGATCCCGGCCTTGTTTGATAAAAGTTATGATGGAAATGCATCACAAACCGTAATTCCCATGGGATTGCAAACGCCATTAATGATGAAAAGTAAGGAAGGATTGTACATCAATATTTCTGAGGCTGCGCTTATTGGTTATCCGGGAATGAACGTGGATGCAGATACAAAGAATTTTATTCTGAAAACTCATCTTACTCCTGATGCACAAGGTAACAAAGGATATATACAAACTCCTTTCAATACACCATGGCGCACAATAGTTGTATCAGATAAGGCTGCTGATATTTTAGCTTCTAAATTAATTCTGAATTTAAATGAACCAACAAAGTATGCATCCACAGATTGGATAAAACCTGTGAAATATGTCGGCGTTTGGTGGCAAATGTTTTGTCCTGACCAGGGTAGTTGGAGTTATGCTGATGTTGATAATGTGCATTTGGGAATAACTGATTATAAAAAATTAATGCCGAATAAAACACATGCAGCCAATAATACCAATGTAAAAAAGTATATCGACTTCGCTGCTAAACATCATTTTGATGCAGTGTTGGTGGAAGGATGGAACCAGGGATGGGAAGATTGGTTCGGCAAATCAAAAGAATTTGTATTTGACTTTGTAACACCTTATCCTGATTTTGATGTGAAGATGCTTAACGATTATGCACACAAAAAGGGAGTAAGGATTTTAATGCATCATGAAACGTCTTCGTCAGCCACTAATTATGAACGATGGATGGATACGGCTTATAAGTTCATGAATAAGTATGGATA
>VBAS01000085.1 GCA_005882975.1 Bacteroidota bacterium
CATAAAAGGCACCCGTTACTTTTGCACTATCTGCTTCTAATTGTTCACCGTCAAGCAAAACTTTGCTTGGTTCATTCAACACAAGGGTTGTCCCGTTCTCACCACCCATTCGATATTGCAAATTCACAGTTACATCTGAACTGTCATTATCCGATGAAACTTCATAGTCAAAAAACACGGCATCAGGGTTTACATCTTTACTATTTCCGATCTCATTGCTGGTGCAGGAAAAAAGAAAGACCAATGAAACAATGACCATCCCTTTTAAACCAAATTGATATTTCATAAAGCGATTTGCTATTAATACTTATTATATGCACAAAGTTCCTTAAGGAAATGATAAACCGCGAAATTAGTTTAGAAGTCTTCCGTTTTTTCGCCAAGCAAAATTTCCACTACATAGTCATTGCTGCTTTTTCTTAGCCTGAGATATATTTTGAAATCTTCAAAATCCTTGCTTTTTTCGGAAAGGACAAACTCTGATTCCGTCTTATCCTTCGAAATATCGGGCGGAATGATCTTGCCTGTCAGTTTTATTTTACCGGGAAAAAAAGAATTTGAAATCACAGCTGATTGTAATTGCGTTGCCAGCTCATTGTATTTTGCTTTTGCTTTTGCCGCATCACTGGTTTGCAGAAATTTTGCATAATAGAAAGTATTCTCATCATAATCTTCTGCTATCAGGTTTTTACCAATGCTTCCCGGAATATTTACAAGACTGTAAGTAAATGTCAACGCATCATCTTCGTCAATTTCCTCCATCTCTGATATAACATCTTCATCATCCACGAGACTACCATAGATGTTATCAAAAACATCCGGGTATGACTTGATCGCAATATTTAATCCTTCCATAAAATTTTTAGGATTTCCTGGAATAATTTCGCCGGCAGGTGTTGTTACAGATGTAAGTTTTTTCACCTGGCCGTTTTCCCAAATTCCAACCGTTAACGTTCCATTTGTTTCGAGTCGATAACCATTCCCATTCATCCTGCCTTTTATATAATCTCCAACGAACATTGTTCCATTGTCATTAAAAAAATATGTTTTACCGGTAAATTCTCCATTTATGGCGCCCCCATAGTAAGCAGATTGCTTGGCAAGGTCGATATCCAGTATCTGTCCATTCAAAAGATCATTTGTATAGTTTCCCTCAGTGTAAAAGTTTTTATATTTAAAATCATAACAATATCCTGAAGCACCTTTATCACCTATAGCGCCCCAAAAACGAGTGCTGTCGCCAATGATCACACCGTTTTTCAAATGCCCGTCAACATAGTAGCCGAAATAGCGTTTCTGTTTTTTCAGATCAAAATAATAAGAGGAATCAATAAGAAAGTTATCCTTGTTAGTTGGCCCGGCTAAGATATGATCCTCCGTTGCTTCTGCACTCAACGAAGAAGATTTTAAGAAACTGGTAAATGCAGGGGTAGCTGATTGCACCCACTTCCCGTCACTCCACTCGCCTTCATATAGTTTTTTTGACTTTATTTCATATTGATAACCCGTGCCATTTCTTTTATCATCTTTATAATTTACATCACTTACAATTGAGCCGTCTGCAAATATTTGGAAACCACGACCATTCAATTTATCATTGGAAAAGCCCCCCATGATCATCCCGTTATCCTTATAAAACAAAATGCCTTTTCCTTCTTTTACCCCATTGACAAAATTGCCAATGTATAATATTCCCGATTCACTAAGGAATGAACCTTTCCCATTTAACTTTCCGTTTTTCCACTCGCCGGTAAGAAAAGCTCCTTCTTTAAAAAACATAGTGCCCTTGCCATTATACATTCCATTTTGAAAATTTCCGACATATCGCACTGCGTTACCTGACTTATACTTAGCAACACCCATTCCGTTGGGTTTGCCATCTTTTACTTCGCCAGTATAGGTATACGAAAGATCCCAACCGTCTTTAAGGTTTTCGATCTTTTTTACATTCTGGGCAAATAAAATTGTGGATACAATTACAAAAAAAAGAGAGGTGGTGATCTTTTTCATTTTGGTTAAAGTTGGTTTACAAAATAACGTTTCTTAAAATAAAAAACTATGAGTTATTATAAATTGCCGGGTTGGCATTTTTTTTTAAGGTTCACTCCCGTAACTGGCAAGCAAGACCGGAGTTTTATACATTCGGGTTGGTGAAGGTTAGTTAAAGAAAATATAAGAACTATAAACCAATCAATATGTTTCGTCAAATAGGTTTTATGGATTGGTACCTGATTAATTTCCGCTGAACAAGAAGCCTTATCTTTGCTCCCCTGTCAATTTGGCTCATAAGTTATTGTAGCACTTTATTTGACAACATTTTGAGCCTCGTTTACCGGTATTTAAAAACAGAACCTAATCAAAGAATAATATGAGTTTTTTTTCGAAACTTTTTGGCGGCAGCAAATCGGAAAAGGATGTAAAAAAGATCCAACCACTTGTAGGAGAGATCAACAAACATTTTGCCTCTTTTCAATCGTTAACGAATGATCAACTGCGAAATAAAACAACAGAATTTCGTCAACGTATCAAAGCACATCTTACAGCAATTGATAACGAAATTACTGCAGCAAATAAAAGAGCAGAGGATCTTCAATTTAATGATCTGTTTGGTAAAGACGCCGTTTACCAGGAAGTAGATAAATTAAAAAAGGACAGGGATAAAAAAATTGAAGAAGCTCTTCAGGATATTTTGCCCGAAGCTTTTGCAGTGGTAAAAGAAACAGCAAGAAGATTTAAAGAAAATACTGAATTAGTTTCTACTGCAACACAGATGGATCGTGACCTGAGTGTAGAAAAAGAATATGTAAAGATCGATGAAGACCGATCCATATTTAAAAATTCATGGACTGCGGCTGGTGGGCAGGTAACGTGGAATATGGTGCATTATGATGTACAGTTAATTGGTGGAGTGGTTTTGCACGAGGGAAAAATTTCTGAGATGGCAACGGGTGAAGGTAAAACACTTGTATCAACCTTACCAGCGTATTTGAATGCACTGGCTGGTGAAGGAGTACACATTGTAACAGTAAATGATTATTTGGCTCGCCGCGACCAGGAATGGAACGGAACTATTTTTGAATGGCTTGGGATAACTGTTGATTGTATTGATAAGCATCAACCAAATAGTGATGACAGGAGAAAAGCTTATCTCGCCGATATCACTTATGGCACCAATAATGAATTTGGTTTTGATTATCTCCGCGATAACATGGTTCATTCACCTGAAGAAATGGTGCAGCGCAAACATCACTTTGCGATGGTAGATGAAACCGATAGCGTTTTGATCGATGATGCGAGGACTCCTTTGATCATCTCCGGACCCATACCAAAAGGTGATGACCAGCAATATCATATTCTTAAACCAAGAGTGCACCAATTAGTAGAAGCACAGGAAAGAATTGTACGTGGCAACCTGAATGAAGCCAAGAAAAAAATTGCGGAGGGAGATGATGATCCGAAAAGTGGCGGGCTTTACCTGTTCAGAGCACATCGTGGTCTACCAAAATATGGCCCGACGATCAAATATTTAAGTGAGCCGGGCATCAGGGTAAAAATGCAGAAGACCGAGAATTATTATCTCGCCGATCAGCAAAAGGAAATGCCGAAAGTAGATGAAGAATTACTTTTCCAGATTGATGAAAAAAATAATTCTGTTGATCTTACAGATAAAGGCATTGCAATGATCACCAAGGCCGGAGAGGATCCTGATTTCTTTGTATTACCTGATATTGGTGTAAGGCTGGCAGAAATAGAAAAAACTGATTCCAATCCAGATGAAAAAATGCATCACAAAGAAGAAGCATTAAATGATTTTAGAGTAAAAGCTGACCGCATACATACGGTGCAACAACTTTTAAAAGCCTATACATTATTTTCAAAAGATGTGGAATACGTGGTGATGGATGGCGCCGTAAAAATTGTAGATGAACAAACAGGTCGTATTCTTGACGGAAGAAGATATTCTGATGGTTTGCACCAGGCTATTGAAGCCAAAGAAAATGTAAAGATAGAAGCTGCTACACAAACTTATGCTACTGTTACATTGCAAAATTATTTCCGTATGTATCACAAGCTGGCCGGTATGACGGGTACTGCGGAAACAGAAGCGAAAGAGTTGTGGGATATTTATAAACTGGACGTTGTTACTGTTCCCACTAATCTTCCAATGGTTCGTAAAGATCACCAGGATCTAGTTTATAAAACCAAAAGAGAAAAATACAAATCGGCAATTGATGAAATTGAAGCATTGCGCAATGCAGGAAGACCGGTGCTTGTTGGTACTACTTCAGTAGAAGTAAGTGAATTGCTGAGTAAAATGCTTCAGGTAAAAAAGATCCCACACAATGTATTGAATGCAAAACAACACTCCCGTGAAGCGCAGATCGTTGCCGAAGCTGGTTTGCCCGGCGCAATTACGATTGCCACTAACATGGCAGGTCGTGGTACAGATATCAAACTCGGACCTGGCGTAAAAGAAGCCGGTGGTTTAGCGATCATTGGTACTGAGCGTCACGATAGCCGTCGTGTAGACAGGCAGCTTCGTGGTCGTGCCGGCAGACAAGGTGATCCCGGTACATCTCAATTTTATGTAGCATTGGAAGATGACCTGATGCGTATGTTTGGCAGCGAACGTATAGCCAAGATAATGGATAAGCTTGGTTATAAGGAAGGTGAAGTGATTCAACACAGCATGATCACATCAAGCATTGAAAGAGCACAGAAAAAAGTAGAAGAAAATAATTTTGGAATTCGCAAGAGATTATTAGAGTATGATGACGTGATGAATAAACAACGGAATGTTGTTTATGGTAAACGTCAACATGCTTTGTTTGGAGAAAGACTGGCGCTTGATATTGATAATGCATTCTCCGTAGTTGCTGAAGGATTGATCGCCACTTACCGTGAGCAAGAAGATTATGAAGGTTTCAAATTGGATTGTATTGTGAATTTTGGAATGGATACCAAAATTGAAAAAGAAGAATTTTTGAAAGCAGATGAAAATTCATTGATCGAAAAGTTATACAATGAAGCCACTGAAAATTATGATCGTAAAAAAGAAGAACTGAAAAAACAATCATTGCCTGTTTTCAAAAATATCCGTGTATCACAAGGCAATCATATTGAAAACGTAGTAGTACCATTTAGTGATGGTCGTAAGATCATCAATGTGCTGACTAATTTGCAAAAAACGCTGGAAACCGGTGGCCAGGAACTTTGCGATGCTCTTGAACGTCATATTACCCTTTCCGTTATTGATGATTCATGGAAAGAACATCTTCGTGCAATGGATGACCTGAAACAAAGTGTACAAACGGCTTACTTGGAACAGAAAGATCCATTGGTCATTTATAAAATGGAAGCCTTCAATTTATTTAAAAACATGGACAGTGAAACGAACAGGAATATTGTTTCATTTATGTGTCATGCAGCATTACCGCAACAGGAACAACAAGCTCCGTTGCGTGAAGGCCATCGTGAAAAAACGGATCTCAGTAAATTAAAAGCAAATAAAGAAGAGATCGATACAGCAGGACAAGATTATGCGGCAAATGAAAAAGATTATTATGACCCATCAGGTGCAGCTGTGAAACAACAACCTGTGAAAGTGGCACCAAAAATTGGAAGAAATGACCTTTGTCCTTGTGGAAGTGGGAAGAAGTATAAAAATTGTCACGGAAAGGAAGCCTGAGAAATTAACAATTAAGAATTAATAATTAATAATTAATAATTAATAATTGAAGCATTCATGAAAATGGATGCTTTGTTTTTTTTAGCATAAAGTTTATTGATCCTCACTCAAGGATTTTTTCAGCGATAATCATTAAATTTGAAAAGATCATATCAGTATTTAAATGAAACATGAATTCCTTCTGGCAAAAATTAATTACAGATACAGTTCTTCGTCACAAGAAGAAATACCTGGCTGAAAAGACTGAATACTCTTCTTATGAATTTGCCAAAGCCTACTATGAATTTAAAATAACTGTTGTTGATTTTTTCAGGGATCTCCTTTTCATTTCTTTAGGAATTTTATCAGCCACATTCGGCCTTAAAGGATTTTTAATACCCAATAATTTTATTGATGGCGGCGCCACGGGCATTGCGTTGTTGATAAGACAATTAACAGGAGCAAAGCTTGGGGTGATGCTTGTATTAATAAATATTCCTTTCCTCCTTTTAGGACTGGGTGTTATAGGAAAAAACTTTGCGATAAAAGCTGCATTTGCAATTGCAGGACTTGCCTTACTCACTGCCCTCATCGATTTCAAACCTGTAACAGATGATAAATTGCTTGTAGCGGTCTTTGGCGGATTCTTTCTTGGAGCAGGCATTGGTCTTACAATTCGTGGCGGAGCAGTTATTGATGGCACCGAAGTGGTGGCACTTTACCTGAGTAAACGATTAGGTACAACTGTTGGGGATATCATTACTATCATAAATGTTATAATCTTCGGTGTAACAGCTTACTTTATTTCGATCGACGTTGCTTTATATGCAATGGTAACATACCTGGCCGCTTCTAAAACAGTTGATTTTGTAATTGAGGGAATAGAAGAATATACCGGTGTCACTATTGTATCCACACACAATGAAGAAATAAAAGAAATGATCATTAACAAACTTGGCCGTGGTATTACAGTTTATAAAGGCCGCGAAGGTTTCGGAAAGCAAGGCCATACTGATGATAAGAATATTATTTACACAGTAGTAACACGGCTCGAGATCAGCAGGATGAATAACGAAATTCATAAAATAGATCCTAATGCCTTTGTTATAATGACTGCCATTAAAGATGTAAAAGGAGGTATGATAAAGAAAAGACGGTTGAAACATTAGGCAGCCTGCTCTGAATTAATTCATGTTTCTTTATATCTTTAGCTCAGACTCCGAAAGTCCGAAGGACTTCTTTGGAAAGTCTTTCGGCCAAACACTGTTTATGTATCAAAACACTAAGCGAAAAGTTCACATACTGCTCCATCCTGAGCTCGGCGAATCAAAAGCCGATAAGTTTGTTAACGCTTTTATTATTACGCTGATCATATTGAATGTAATTGCGGTGATGCTGGAAACAGTTAAACCACTTCATGAAAAGTATGAACACTTTTTCGACTACTTTGACCAGGTTTCTGTTTTCATTTTTACTGTTGAATATGTATTACGTGTTTGGAGTTGTACGCATGATCCACGATATAAGGGTAGCATCAAAGGCAGGATAAAATACATGTTAACTCCCGGTGCACTTATCGACCTCCTTGCATTTTTGCCAAGTTACTTCCATAAGGCATTGAAATTCGATCTGCGTATTCTGCGGCTTCTTCGTTTTATGCGCTTCTTCAGATTATTCAGGCTCACCGCTTATACCAAATCGGCTCAAATGATCTTCAATGTTTTCAGATCAAGAGTGAATGAACTTTTATTGAGCTTTATAATGGTTGTTTTTTTGATCATCATAGCATCCTGCTTATTATTTTTCGCAGAACATAATGCACAACCGGAAACTTTTTCAAGTATACCTGCAACAATATGGTGGGCTGTGGTTACACTTACTACTACTGGTTATGGTGATATGGCACCACACACTACGCTGGGAAAAGTTTTAGCCGGATCTATCATGTTGACTGGTGTAGCTCTGTTTGCTCTTCCTGCCGGTATTATTACTGTTGGATTTCTTGACGAATTTAGATTTAACAAAAAACTGAAAGGTCATAATTGTCCACATTGCGGAAAGTCACTGGATGACCATTTTCATCATGAGGATGAAGAGATCAATGAAGCATCAAGACCGGTTTAACGAATAAAAAAACCGTCCTGCCTAAGGCCGGACGGTTTTAATAATCCTAAATAATTTTTCAAAATGCTTTTGTCGGTGTTGTAGGTTTCAAATTATATTTTTTATTGTACTTATCGTTTAATAATTTATGCTTGTCAGTCAGATCAACTTCTCGGCCTTGAATAAAAGCATCAGTTACTTTACTTGTTTTCATATCAAGCAGATCACCTTCGCTGATAACGATGTTTGCATCTTTACCAACTTCAATACTTCCTGCTTTATCAGATACACCCATGATCTTTGCAGCATTTAAAGTAATTGCCTGCAATGCCTCTTCTTTTGATAAACCATAAGTAGCGGCAGTACCCGCATTGAATAAAATATTTTTTCCGCGGGTTTGTGCATCATCATCTGAAATAGAAAAAACAACTCCCGCTTTTTGCAAAGCAGCTGCTGATTTGTATGGCTGATCCACATCATCATCTTCAGCGGTAGGAAGGCTGTGCATCTGACTTAATATAACAGATACATTATGCTGTTTTAACAAGTCTGCTATCTGCCAGCTATCACTGCCACCAACGATCACCACATCAAAATTGAACTGCTTAACAAAATCAAGTGCGATCAGCATTTGTCTTACTGTATTTCCGTGCACATAAAACTTCTGGCTCTTATCAAACAAACCTTTTACTGCTTCGAACTTCAGATTAGTTTCTTTGTGTGCGCCTTCGGCAAAATATGCCTTCGCTTGTGTGAAGAAAGATTTCAATTCCTCGATTTTAGCTAATCCCTCTTTTATCGGATCTGAATTATTTCCCTGTTGCGGACCAAAACGACCACCGCCGCCTCCACCAAATCTGCTAAAATCGGGGCGAGGCATTAATGATGGCATATATAAATGCATTCCGCCATCAGTTTTCACTGCTGCATCCTGGTAATTCCATGCATCCAATTGCACTACGGATGAAGAACCTGCAAGAAAACTTCCTTGCGGAACAATATTCGCCATCAATATTCCCTGGGAGCGAAGTGTATTGATAACTTTTGAATCAGTGTTGTAGGCAACAATTGATCTTACATTCGGATTCATATCACCGATCTCTCTTACATCGCTTGATGCTCTTACTGAAGATATTTCTACAAGACCAAGATTGCTTATGGGTAAAATGATCCCGGGATAAACCTGCTTTCCTTTTGCATCAGTAACATTTGCACCCGCTGGTACAGCGATGTCCGTACCAACTTTTTCAATTTTACCATCTTTGATCTGGATGGTTCCATTATTTATAACGGTTCCATTACCAACATGAATGTTTGCATTTGTGATATACATCACGCCTTTTTGTGGTGGCGCCGGCATTACCGTTTCTTGCGAAACAACTGCAAGGGCAAAACCACCTATTAGGATCGAAAAAAATATTTTTTTCATTATAATATTTTTATTGGTTTTCAAGATTATCAACATCAATAGTGAGCAAGCCATGACTGTGACCGTGATCGCTGCAAGTCATTATAAGCTGATAACTTGGCGTTGCAGGAATAACGGGTGCACCACTTCTTTTTTCACCATTCATTTTTTTGATCAGGCGTGTTCTTTCTGCATCTACCCATTTCTGCATTTCTGCATCTTTTGCCCTGTCAAAATAAATAGTGCCATCAACAATAGTGTACAAAGATTTTGCATAAATGCTTAGAGGGTCATCACTCCAAACTACTACATCAGCATCTTTACCAACTTTCAAACTTCCAACTCTATTATCTACATGTAACATTTTTGCAGGATTCAACGTAACCATTTTGAATGCTTCGTCTTCAGTAAGATCACCATACTTCATTGTTTTAGCAGCTTCCTGGTTCAAACGACGAGCCATTTCCGCATCATCAGAATTGATGGCTACATTCAAACCAACCTTATGCATGATCGCTGCATTGTAAGGGATCGCATCTTCTACTTCCATTTTGTAAGCCCACCAATCAGAGAAAGTAGATGCATTGGCGCCATGCTTTAGCATTTTATCAGCCACTTTATATCCTTCTAAAATATGTGTAAACGTGTTTACTTTAAATCCAACCTTATCAGCAACGTCAATCAGACCTGTGATCTCACTTTGTACATAAGAATGACAAGTGATAAATCTTTTCTTATCTAAAATTTCCACCAGCGCATCCAATTCAAGATCACGGCGAGGCATTACAGTAGATTTTTTATCCTTGTAATCTGCCCATGCTTTCTTATAATCTTTTGCACGGGTAAATGCATCAATTAGTACTTGCTCAACACCCATTCTTGTATCAGGATAACGGGCATTGCCTTGTGTAGAAGCAGAACGCTTTACATTTTCACCCAAGGCAAATTTGATAAAGCCATCAGCACCTTTAAATTTCAACTCTTCTGCATTAGCACCCCAGCGAAGTTTTATCAATTGTGTTTGTCCACCGATGACATTTGCAGATCCATGCAAAATATGAGAGGTAGTAACACCACCACTAAGCTGGCGGTATATATTTATATCATCAGGATTTAAATTATCGGTGATCCTAACTTCAGATGTTACACTTTGTGCTCCTTCATTAATTGAAGAGGCAGCAATATGTGAATGTTCATCAATGATACCAGCAGAAACATATTTGCCAGTACCATCAATAACTTTTGCGCCAGCATCTGAAAGATTTTTTCCAATTGCTGCGATCTTTCCATCTTTTAATAAGATATCACTATTTTGAAGAACGCCTTCTTTTTCATTTGTCCAGATCGTCGCATTCTTTATCAAAATTGTCTCTTGCTTTGGCTGACTTCCATCTTCAAAACCAAATGGCTCGAAAGGATATAATACTTTTCCAAGAACGATCGGGTCTTTTTTCTTTACGCTGTCAGGTTTTACTTCAGCAGCCTTTTCTAAAGTAGCGGTCCATATCAATGAATTTCCCAATGAATCAGTTCCGGTACCATTCCATTCGGTACCGGTGCTGTAACCGGAAAGTCTTGTTGCGGTTGCTGGTAATTGAGGTTGTTGTGCACCACCACCAAAACCACCTCCGCCAAAATTGCCTCCGCCTTGTCCGCCGCCAAAACCACCACCTCTTCTAGGCTGCATTTTTGCATAACTAAGCTTTACTGCTTTGCCATCATAAGAAAATCTTGCACTCAACGTATCTTTTCCATAAACACTGGCAGTATTATTAGCTTTTATATCGACTGTATAGTTCTCAGTTCCTGCTGGGGTATTTACCGTAAGTTTATAAGTACCTGCGACATTTGTCCATGCTTCTTCTTTTACTGAATATTTTTCTCCCTGTATCCAGTTTTGAATGATCACTGATTTTTCAGCAAACAAAGGTCCATTAGTGATTATAAAGTTGGCGATCTTACCGTCATCAAGACTTCCAACCTGGTCATAAATACCCAACAAAGTTGCAGGAGCTTTAGTCAAAGCTTCCATTGCCTTGCTTTCACTTAAACCATAATCTATTGCTTTGCGAAGATTTGCCCAGAATTGAGTTACATTTCTAAGATCGGCTGTGGTTATACAAAAATTAATTCCTGCTTTCTCAAAATAAGCAGCATTTGCCGGCGCCATTTCCCAATGCTTCATATCATTTAAAGAAACAAATCTTGCTTCATTGGGATCTTCTACATCCTGCGCCTGCGGGAAGTTCAATGACACAATAAAAGAAGCATTAGTTGCTTTCATGTCTCTGATACGCTGGTATTCATTGCCGCCTCCTTTAATTATATATTGTACGCCAAACTCATCTCCAATTCTATCTGCACGAAGACAGTTCCACTTATCGTTTGCATCAAATATTTGTGGCAGGCCCTGGTTATTATTCCATGCTTCCAGGCTAAGATTTACTCCTTCTTCTACCGGTTTTTGTTTATACCATTGTGCATCCAGAAATGATTGACGAAGCAATGCAATGCTTCCCATCATTGAACTAGGATAGCTTTGGGTAGAAGTGCCTTTATTAAATGAATAATGTGCGGATGCTTTTTCTTTCAGCATCACCAAATTTTCTTTGGAATTCGCAAGAGTAACAACAGTGCCGGTACCACGGGCAATACCGTCTCTTACATGACTTAATACTGTACCGAAACCAGCTTCACGCAGTGGCTTTGCTTTATTATCATCAATGGCAAATACTTTAAATGCATCAGCTTCGGCTTTTATTGCCTGGTTCCATCCATAAGCACCTTTAGCATTCGAATTAAACTGTTGTACTCCAAAAAAACCGCCACCTCCACCGCCCTGTCCCTGCTGAGGAGCGGGAAGTGTTGTTCCATAATCAGCATAAATGTCAATGAAGGATGGATAAATAAATTTTCCTTTACAGTCAACCTCAATAGCACCTGCAGGAATTTTTACTGAAGTGCCGACGGAAATAATTTTACCGTCTTTAATTACCATTGTAGCATTGTTAAGTGTAGTTGCTACGTCTTTAACGATAGTTGCATTTGTGAAAGCATAAGTACCATGTCTTGGATCAACAACTCCGTTTTCAGGGAATGTTGCCTGCCCTAATAAATTAGATGCGACCGGGAATAATGCTAGCACAAAAACCAACCTGTAGATAAACAGAGTTTTTCTCATTGCGATTAGTTTTTTCAGATTTGATGTTTTTTTTATAAAGAACTTGCGAATAGGGACGTCGAATTTATAACAATTGAAGGAAACGTAGCAGAAGACTTTATAAGAGGCAGTTTCTCATGAAAAACATTTGCTTTTTTTAAAAAAATCCGACATTGTCATGGCTATAAACTTTGGTTATCTTTGAGCATAATCAATATTTCCGATATGCCGGGCATCAAATCATTAATTACTATACCTGATTTTAGTTTGTCTCCGCGGATCGACCAGGTGGGTGTAGAAGAAAGAGCTTCCCGTTTTACAAAAAGAAGTATCAAGAAGGAAACAAAGATGAATGGGCTGAAACTTGTGCTCAACATGATCGATCTCACAACACTTGAAGGAAAAGATACAGATGGTAAGGTGAAACAACTTTGTTATAAAGCAATGCATTTGCATGATGCGTTACCCGGTTTACCAACAGTTGCTGCGGTTTGTGTGTATCCATCTATGGTGAAAGTGGCCAAAAAAGCTTTGGGAGATTCAGGAATAAATGTCGCATCGGTAGCTACCGCATTTCCAAGTGGGCAAGCACCTAAAGAAGTTAAGATCCGTGATACAAAATATGCGGTTGAGCAAGGAGCTGATGAAGTGGATATGGTTATTAGCCGGGGTAAATTTCATTCAGGTGAATACAATTTTGTTTTTGATGAAATAGCAGCGATCAAAGAAGCATGTGGCGAAGCAAGATTAAAAGTCATTTTAGAAACAGGTGAATTAGGAACAATGGATAAAGTTCGCCGGGCAAGCGATATCGCTATGCATGCCGGTGCTGATTTTATAAAAACATCAACCGGGAAAATACAACCAGCAGCTACCATGCCGGTGACATTAGTTATGCTGGAGGCGATAAGAGAATATTATTATAAAACCGGAAGAATGGTGGGCATGAAACCCGCTGGTGGAATTTCAAAATCAAAACTGGCTTTACATTATTTAGTAATGCTAAAGGAAACCTTGGGTGAGGATTGGATGAATAATCATTGGTTCAGATTTGGAGCAAGTAGTTTGGCAAATGATGTGTTGATGCAGATCATGAAAGAAAAAACAGGAGTATACCAGGCAGCGAACTATTTCAGTATTGATTAAAAACCCCCTGTCCCCCTAAAGGGGAGACTTAGATTGAAGGTTCTTTAAAGTTTTGAATTTTTCTTTATCCCAAAGGGGTAAAAACATTTATAGGCCCGGGTTTTAACCCGTGGATCAATAATAGGTTTTTAAAAAGAACTCGTAGGAGTTCAATATTGTTGAAAAGAATTATAGAACGATGAAGAGTGCGACGCAACGAAAGTTGATAGTAGTAATACAGTTGACCTCATAAAATAAAAAATTGCATGCCGAAAACAATTTCAAAAAAGAAGAACAATACGATCAAACTGAAGTTTGATACATGGCAATATGCTCCCGCGCCAGAAAGTAAAAGTGCTGCAAGCATAAAACCACAGTACGACCTTTTTATAAACGGTGAATGGGTGAAGCCTTCGGGTAATAAATATTTTGATACAATTAACCCGGCAACAGAAGAAAAGTTAAGTGAAGTTGCCGAAGCAAATGTTGCCGATGTTGACAAAGCGGTTTCTGCTGCAAGAAGATCTTATGAAAAGGTTTGGAAAAAAATGCCTGCGAAAGAAAGAGCAAAATATATTTTCAGGATCGCAAGAATAGTGCAGGAAAAAGCAAGAGAACTTGCGATCATTGAAACGTTGGATGGTGGTAAAGCGATCCGTGAAAGCCGCGACTTTGATGTACCGACCGCAGCGAATCATTTCTTTTATTATGCAGGCTGGGCCGACAAATTAGAATATGCATTTCCAAATTGTGCTACTGAACCGCTTGGTGTTGCTGGACAAATCATTCCATGGAATTTTCCTTTGTTGATGGCGGCGTGGAAAATTGCACCTGCATTAGCTACCGGAAATACGGTTGTATTAAAACCTGCGGAAACAACTTCATTAACTGCATTAAAGTTGGCTGAGATAATCCAGGAAGCTGACCTGCCACCGGGTGTAGTAAATATAATAACCGGGGCTGGTTCAACCGGTGCAGCAATCGTTAATCATCCAGATATAAATAAGATCGCCTTTACCGGATCAACTGATGTTGGAAAAATCATTCAGCGTGCAATTGCAGGTACAAATAAAAAAGCAACACTTGAATTAGGAGGTAAAGCTGCCAATATAATTTTTGAAGATGCACCAATCGACCAGGCAGTTGAAGGTGTGGTGAATGGAATTTATTTTAACCAGGGACATGTTTGTTGTGCAGGTTCGAGATTGTATGTGCAGGAATCTGTTGCCAAAGAAGTGATAAGAAAACTTAAAGACAGGATCGAATCATTGATCGTTGGCGACCCCATGGATAAGAACACGGATATCGGCGCTATTAATTCTAGACAACAATTAGAGACAATTCACAAGTATATAAAAATTGGAGAAGCTGAAGGAAGTGAAATGTATCAAAGCAGTTGTTCATTACCAGCCAAAGGTTTTTGGTGCCGGCCAACTCTTTTTACCAATGTTGCACAAAGCAATCGTATTGCACAAGAAGAAATTTTTGGACCCGTGCTGGCTATCCTTACTTTCAGAACAGATGATGAGGTGATTGAAAAAGCAAATAACTCACCTTATGGTTTGAGTGCCGGAGTTTGGACTGATAAAGGTTCAAAGATCTTCAATATGACCAAAAGAATGAGAGCGGGAGTTATCTGGGCAAATACATTTAACAAGTTCGATCCATCTTCTCCATTCGGTGGTTATAAAGAAAGCGGTTATGGAAGAGAAGGCGGTTTGCATGGGTTGTTACCTTATTTGAACTTAAACCCCCTGTCCCCCTAAAGGGGAGACTTAGATTGAAATAGTTTTATGTTTTTGAAAAAGAAATAGAAACAAATGAGTAAAACAGAAATTAAAAAATCCTCGCTCCTGATCAGTGAGAATGGAATTGAGAAAGCAACTTCAAAAAAAAGATTAGAAGTTTTAAAGACATATAAAATCTATATCGGCGGGCAGTTCCCAAGAACTGAATCCGGCAGGTATTATGTTCCAACAAATGCTGGTGGAAAAAAATTAGCTAATGTATGCCTGAGCTCAAGAAAAGATTTTCGGGATGCTGTTGTTTCTGCGAGAGGTGCTTTTGGAAGTTGGAGTACAAGAGCTGCTTTCAACCGGGGACAGATTCTTTATCGAATGGCTGAAATGCTGGAAGGAAGAAAAGCACAATTCATCGAAGAGTTAATACAACAGGATTCTTCAAAAGGAAAAGCAGAAAAAGAATTAAATCTTGCGATCGATCGATTGATTTATTATGCTGGATGGTGTGATAAATATCAGCAACTCTTTAGTGCAGTAAATCCAGTTGCGAGTTCTCATTTTAATTTTTCTGTTCCTGAACCAATGGGAGTTGTTTCAATTATAGCTCCGCAAAATGATTCACTGCTGGGACTAGTTTCAGTTATTGCACCAGTAATTGCTGGTGGCAATACCTGTATTATACTTGCTTCGGAAACAAAACCGCTTTGCTCGGTCACTTTTGCTGAAGTTTTGAATTCATCCGACTTGCCCGGTGGAGTTGTAAATATTTTAACAGGAAAAGTTTCTGAGCTTGCTACATGGTTTGTTGATCACATGGATGTAAATGCAACCATTTTCTGCGAAAATGATCCTGATCTGAAAAAGATGATGCAGGAAAAAAGCGCCATCAACTTGAAACGCATTTTCTTTTATGATAAAATAAAATGGAATACTGACCAGGGCCAATCACCTTATCTTATTTTGGATACGCAGGAAATAAAAACCACCTGGCATCCTATCGAAAACATTGCGGGATCTGGCGGTGGATATTAGATCTATTGTTTGGCTATATTTTTGCACAACAAAATTTATGAACAAGCTTTTATTACTAAGTGCATTCTTTTTTTCGCTCAATTCATTTTCCCAGGACACAACATTAAATAGGTCAACCGATACTTCATCTGTAATTGTACATAAAGATCCGCGTATCGATCTGTTGGTAAAAAAACAAATACAGATCAATGAAGAAACAACCCGTGAAGCCAGGCGGATTGGCAAAGGCTACCGTTTGCTTGTGATCAATACGAATAACAGGGATGAAGCAACTGCAGCTAAAACTACAGTGTATACTTTTTTTCCCGAGTTAAAATCCTATCTTCTTTACCAGGCGCCTTATTTTAAATTGAAAGTTGGAAATTTTAAGGAAAGAAAAGAAGCTGAAGATTATCAACAACGACTTCAAAAGTATTTCCCTAAAGGTGTTTTTATTATGAATGATACGATTGAATTAAAATTAGATAAAGAAGCGGAGACCGTTAGCCGTAACTGATCATGATCACTTTTTATAAAGCTCCGTTTCAATCGTTATTTTTGCCGGATGAGGGATAAAATCAAAAAACTGGCAAAAGAATACTCCGAAGAATTTATTGCAATACGTCATCATCTTCATGCTAATCCTGAATTGAGCTACCAGGAGTTTGAAACTTCAAAATTCATTCAAAGCAAACTGACAGAATTTGGAATTCCTTATGAGGTGAAAGCAACAACTGGTGTTATGGGATTGATAAAAGGAAAAAATCCTGATAGCCGCATATTTGCTATCCGTGCTGACATAGATGCATTGCCAATACTGGAAGAAAACGATGTTCCATACAGATCAACTAAGAAAGGAATTATGCATGCCTGCGGACATGACGTACATACAACTTGTTTACTTGGCGCTTCAAAGATCTTAAATGAATTAAAAAATGAATGGCAGGGGACCATCAAACTAATTTTTCAGCCGGGTGAAGAAAAAAATCCCGGTGGTGCCAGCTATATGATAAAAGAAGGTGTGCTAGAAAATCCTAAACCTTCAGGTATTGTTGCCATGCATGTTCATACTGGCATGCCGGTTGGTAAAACAAGTTTCAGAGGTGGTAAAGTAATGGCCAGCGCTGATGAGCTTTATTTCACGATAAAAGGAAAAGGAGGGCATGCAGCAGCCCCTCATCTATGTATTGATCCAATTTTAATAGCTTCTCATCTTATAATTGCCCTTCAACAAGTAATAAGCCGAAATTCAAATCCATTTGATCCTTCAGTTTTATCTATCACTTCTTTCCGGGGTGGTGCTACAACTAATGTAATTCCAAATGAAGTAAAGTTGATGGGAACTTTTCGTGCTATGGATGAGAAATGGAGAGCCGAAGCACATCAGTTGATCGATAGAATTTCAAAAGATCTTGTGCATAGTATGGGAGGGGAAATTGATGTTCTTATTGATAAAGGCTACCCTGCAGTTGTTAATAATGATGAGTTAAACAGATCTGTTAAAAATGCAGCCAGTGAATTTCTTGGAAGCGAAAATGTGGAGGAAACAGAATTAAGAATGGGTGCTGAAGATTTTGGCTATTACGCACAGCAAATACCCGCCTGCTTTTACCGGGTGGGTGTTATGAATAAAGAAAAAGGAATTACATCGGGTGTACACACTCCTACTTTTAATATTGATGAAAATGCGATCGAAGTTGGTATGGGATTGATGGCCTGGCTCGGAACTTGCATTTAGATTTCTTTCACAAATACAGATGCAACGATATAGTTCAAGCAGTAGTCAAATAATCAAATGAAACTATTTTTATCAATATTACTTTTTATAACACTTACAGCTTTTGTAAACTCTTGCTCAAAATCAGGTAATAGATTAAGAGAAGGAACTATCGAGCTAAAATTATCAGATTGTGAAAAGGGAAATATTGAAGGTGATGATCTGAAACTTTGTTTTGAGGCAGTAGTAGGTGATTCCCGTTGTCCTGCAAATGCAGTGTGTGTTTGGCAGGGTGCTGCTACTGCTTCCTTTTCTTTTACTAAAAATGGCGATACTCATCGCTTTAATCTTTCAACTATAGCAATGAAGCCTAACTACTCTAAAGACACGGTTATAGCTGGATATAAAATAGAATTTATAAATCTTTCTCCTTATCCTGGAACAGTTTCTACTCCAGTGCCGGACGATCAAATAAAAGCCGAATTGAAAATCACTAAACAGTAGTTTATTATCCCCGCTCCTTTCGATATTTCATGTCAAGAAAAGCAAGTAACGCAAATCCGATAAAATAAAATACAGAATAGATTTCGTGTTTTGGCAACGCAACCTGGTTTTTTTTGGAAGCAAAATTTTGCATTGTAAGCATGGGATGGGCATAAGGAAGTGTATACGCATGATCCCAAAACGGTATTGCAATGATCGAAGCGATCAGTAATGCTAATCCAATGCCTACTGCAGCAATAAAATTTTTGAAACGTAAACTGAGAAAATATTGAAACGCTATAATACCCATCACTGATAAAAATATCTGCCAATTCAATTTCCACATGGTTATAATATCAACATGACTTTTTAAAAAACCATATTTGGGAATAATAAGATTTGCCAACACTGCAGACATCACTAGGAAAAAGTTGAAAAGAAGGAATAGCAAAATAATAGTCACTACTATTACAAAGAGCTTGGAAAAAAAAATATTTGCTAATGGCTGTGGTGATGCGAAAACCTGTTTCCAGGTATTATTTTTAAATTCTATTTGTGGTATAAGGCTGCAAATAAGAATAATGAACATCGGTAGCAGGAAAGAAGAAAATGCATGCCACCCAATTCCGAAATGAACAGCCCACGGAAACATCATTAAACGTGGAAGATTCTTTGCCGGCTGCAGCGCATAATTCAGTAAAAATATCAATGGAATGAAACCAGCGCCTAAAAAGCATATCCATAAAGAAGCACTTCTTTTTATTTTTATCAGTTCTGCTCTTGTTGAAACAAAAAAGTTCATTAATTATTTGTGTTTGTTATATCCATGAACAATTGTTCAAGGTCAGATTGCTGGGGATGCAATGCATAAACATCAACGCCGCCCTGCACCAGCAATTTATTGATCGCTGCAGTTTGTTCCTTGTTTTGAAAAGGAAGAATGATCTTTCCTCCAGATTCCTGGCTGGCAAACTGGTCCTTCATCAATTGCAGGGATCTCGAATTATCACTTGTTTCTATTTCCAAAAGGGATTGTTTTGTTTTCATCTGTTGAAGTTCATGTAATCTTCCCTGGAAAAGCAATCTGCCTTTATGGATGATACCGACATGTGTTGCCATTCTCTCCACTTCATTCAAAATATGACTTGAAACAAGTACTGTGGTGCCATGTTCCTTGTTCAATTTTTTCATTAACTCCCGTACTTCAATAATTCCATTTGGATCAAGACCGTTGGTAGGTTCGTCAAGTATTAATAATTGGGGTTGATGTAATAATGTGATCGCGATAGAAAGTCGTTGTTTCATTCCAAGCGAGAACTGTTTTATTTTTTTCTTACCCGTATTATCAAGCCCTACTGTTTTTAATACTTCTGGTATTCTTGATCGCTCACATTCATAAATGCGCCGGTATATATCCAGATTTTCTTTTGCAGTTAAATGCAAATACAAAGATGGTTGTTCAATTAATGAACCAAGCTTTCTCAAAATTTCCAATCGATGAGAGGAAAATTGCTTATCAAAGATCTCGATCGTTCCTTGTTGGTTCCTCAATAATCCCAGCAATAAACGCAATGTTGTTGTTTTGCCTGCGCCATTAGGCCCAAGAAATCCGTAAATGCTTCCTTGAGGCACATCAAGATTAACATTATCGAGTGTTTTAACTCCGCTTGAAAAAGAAAAATTTAGATTTTGCGTTTTTATCAGGGAAGACATCAGTTGGCTTTGAAATATGGTGCAAAGTCACTAAAACAAAACTTAAATCAAAATATTTCATCACAAATCATATCATATTGATAAGCTCGATTATTTTGTACATTGCACTCCCATTTTGTTTGTCATACCGGTGAAAATTGTAATGCTTTGTTGTGCTGAATAGAAAACAGGAAGATGAAAGGAGCGTCGCAAGAAAAGTTTAATTGTAGTAATTAGTTTGTCAAATAAAACTTATGGCAACTAGAACCGGTAACATAAAAAATATTTATGCAACCTAACGAACTCCGTAAACAACAGGCTCTCGAGTACCACTCTAAAGGAAGACCCGGAAAGATCGAAGTAGTTCCAACAAAAGAAGCAAAGACGCAAAGAGATCTGTCGCTGGCTTATAGCCCGGGTGTAGCAGAGCCTTGTAAAGAAATTGCCGCCAACCCCGAAGACGTTTATAAATATACCGCCAAAGGGAATTTAGTAGCCGTTATCAGTAACGGAACAGCGGTACTTGGACTTGGTGATATCGGGCCCGAAGCAGGTAAACCTGTAATGGAAGGAAAAGGTGTGTTGTTTAAAATTTTTGCAGACATTGATGTATTTGATATCGAGATCAATGAAAAAGACCCGGATAAGTTTGTTGAAATAGTAAAGGCACTTGAACCAACTTTTGGAGGAATCAATCTTGAAGACATAAAAGCTCCTGAATGTTTTTATATAGAAAAAAAGCTAAAGGAGTTAATGCATATCCCCGTGATGCATGATGATCAGCACGGCACTGCAATTATTTCAGGTGCGGCATTATTGAATGCATTGGAAATTCAAAAAAAGAAAATTGAAAAAGCAAAGTTTGTTGTGAATGGCGCCGGTGCTGCAGCCATTTCCTGTAGCCGGTTATATGAATCACTGGGTGCAAAACATGAAAACTTTATCATGTTTGATCGCAAAGGTGTTTTGCATAAAGGCCGCACTGATATTGATGAGATGAAACTTAATTATGCCAATGCAAAAGGCGAAATGACATTAACAGAGGCATTGAAAGATGCTGACGTGTTTATCGGGTTAAGTGTTGGTAATTGTGTTACTGCGGATATGGTAAAGTCAATGGCAAAAAATCCTATTGTGTTTGCCATGGCAAATCCTGATCCTGAAATAAGTTATGAAGATGCAACGGGTGCAAGAAAAGATGTGATCATGGCGACTGGCCGCAGCGATTATCCCAACCAGGTAAATAATGTGTTAGGCTTCCCCTATATTTTCCGTGGCGCATTGGATGTGAGAGCCAGCCAGATAAATGAAGCAATGAAATTAGCTGCAGTAAAAGCATTGGCTGAATTGGCAAAATCTCCGGTACCTGATATTGTGAACATGGCTTATGGTGAAAAGAATATATTGTTTGGCGCAGATTATATTATTCCAAAACCACTTGATCCACGTTTGTTGTCGACAGTGGCGCCAGCAGTTGCCAAAGCTGCAATTGAAAGCGGCGTTGCCAAGCATAGAATTGAAGATTGGGATGTATATAAGAATGAACTTGATAAAAGGCTTGGAATAGATAACCAGGTGTTGCGTGTCATCGGCAGTAAGGCAAGAAGAAATCCAAAAAGAATTGTGTATGCGGAAGCAGATAATCTAAAAATCCTTAAATCTGCCCAGATCGTATATGATGAAGGTGTTGGTTATCCTATTCTGTTGGGCGATGAAACTAAGATCAAACTAATAGCTGCGGAAGCAGGTATAGAGTTAGATGGTATTCCTATACTTGATCCAAGAAGTGAGGCAACAGCAGAAAAAAGACAGCTTTATGGTGAAATATTTTTCCATAAAAGAGGAAGGAGAGGTTTCAACGCATATGAAGCAAAAAAAGTAATGCGTGACAGAAACTATTTTGGTTGCATGATGGTAGAATGTGGTGATGCAGATTGTATGATCTCAGGGTTAGCGAAAAATTATCCTGACACTATCAGGCCTGCGTTGCATACGATAGGAACAGAAGAAGGCGTAAAGAAAATTGCCGGAATGTACCTGATGCTTACAAAAAAAGGTCCCTTATTTCTTGCTGATACAACAGTGAATTTTAATCCGACAGCAGAAGAGCTTGCTGATATTACCTTGATGGTGGCCAAAGAAGTAAGGCAATTCAACATCACTCCAAGAATTGCAATGCTTAGTTATTCAAATTTTGGAAGCAGTAATTCCCCTGAAGCAAAATTGGTAGCTGAAGCAAGAAAAATTGTAAAACATAAAATGCCTTCACTTATCGTAGATGGAGAAATGCAAGCCAGTGTGGCCTTTAATAATGAATTGATGAAAGAGAGTTATCCTTTCTCCGAATTGGTTGATAAAAATGTAAACACTCTTATCTTTCCAAACCTTGCATCAGGAAATATTGCTTACAATCTTTTGAAAGAACTGGGCACAGCTGATGCTATTGGACCGATCCTGCTAGGATTAAAAAAACCAGTTCATATTTTACAACTTGGCAGTTCCGTTAGAAGCATCCTTAACATGTCAGTGATCGCAATTGTAGATGCACAAAAAAGTAAAGTGCCAACTGATGAGATCGTACAAAAATCAAGATGGTGGAAGAGGTTTCGTAAGGAGAAAAGCACGGAGATCTGAATTAATAATTAACAATTAAGAATTAATAATTCATGAAAATGAGAATATCCTTCTTGATAAATTTATTGTATTAAGGATGTCAAAGCAGCTATACCTCGTTTACAAAGAAAGTACATGCCACATTGTGTTCTCAAAGTCATGAAAGCGGAAACTCCTTGCTCAAAGTAATTTTTAATTTTTAATTATTAATTGTTAATTACTCTCCTGACCATCACTTTGTCTCTTTCGACAGCTTCGAGTATATTGCATCTATGACAATTTTCAGAGATATTGGTCAGTATCTATTGATGCTCAGTGGCATGAT
>VBAS01000031.1 GCA_005882975.1 Bacteroidota bacterium
ATCAACTATATGAACATCCGGCATCATATTCCATTTAAGATTTGTATATATCCATTTTTGGATATTTAATTTATTAAATGGAAAAGATGCTATTCCAAGATCCTTTTTCAATCGTAATGTGCGGAGATTATGGTGGAGATCGATAATATAATCATAGCTCTCCTGTTTCAACTCATGTACAACTGTTTCCCAACTATGAGCCAGCAAATGCACTTTATCTATGTAAGGATTATTTTCAACAATAGTTCCGAAAGATTCTTTTGTCAGGAAGTGGATCTCGGAATCAGGTAATTGTTTTTTTAAACAACGCACAACGGGAGTTGTAAGCACTATATCGCCAATGGAGGAAAATCTTATTATCAGAAATTTCATACTGTAGAATTAATAATTATTATGTACTAATTATTAATATTGTTTAAGGCATCAATTCTTCGGGTTCCACGTAATTCAGATCCTTATGAAAAGTTTCTTCTGTAAAATAAGCGGCAATAAGTGTAATAGCCATTACAATTATGCCAGTTACAATTGCGCTGTTGACAAATGACCATCCATTAATATTCTGAAACCAGTTTACAAACATTAAATTAATTAATGGTAATGAGCCCCGAACCATGTTAGGAATTGTGGTAGCAGCAGTTGCCCTCAAGTTCGTACCAAATTGCTCCGCTCCCATCGTAACAAAAATTGCCCAGAATCCTGTGCTGAAACCAAGAGCTGCACAAGCTGCATACATCGTTGCATCATTTTTTATATTGCCACTGAAAAAATAAATTCCGGAAATGATCGTAAAAAAGTAGAACAGGTATAAAGCTTTTTTCCTGCTTTTGAAGTATTGACTGATCAAACCCACCAGGATGTCGCCAATAGCAATCGCCGCATACGCATACATGATAGCACGACCAGATTCAATTTTATTTTCCCCATAAAAATCCTTGGCAAACTGGTTACTTAGGTTTACTAAAACGCCTATAACAAACCATGTTGGTAACCCAATTAAAATTGCAAGCATATATTTTCTGAAACGTTTTGCATCCTGGAAAAACATAAAAAAGTTTCCCCGAACAATGGTTGCTTTCTGTTGCACTTGTTTGAACATTCCACTTTCAGCAACGGAAATCCTTAAGAACAATAACAATACACCAAGGCCAGCACCAATTTTATAGCACAATCGCCAATCACCTGAAATTTTATAAGTAAAATAAGCAGCTACAGCACCAAACAATCCAATGCCCGCCACCATTGAAGTGCCGACACCACGTTTATTCTTTGGCAAAAGTTCACTCACCAAAGTAATTCCCGCTCCCAACTCTCCCGCTAGTCCAACACCTGCAACAAATCTTGCAAATGCATATTGCTGAACATCCTGAACATAACCAGTGAAAAAATTTGCTAATGAATAAAGAATTATGGAGCCAAATAAAACACTAAGTCTTCCTTTTTTGTCACCCATAATTCCCCAGACAATTCCACCTATCAACATGCCCCACATTTGCCAATTGATAACTTTTGTGCTTGCAGCAATCACCACCGCTCTATTAGCTATATCTACCTGTAAACCTTGCAAGCTTGGCACCCGGACTATAGTAAAAAGTAAAAGATCATAGATATCAACAAAATAACCAAGTGCAGCAACAATAACCGAGAGAGAAAATATGCCGAATTGTTTTTTTTCCATAATTAAGAGTTCGATGATTCCATATCCGGATCATCATCCACTTTTTTACCAAAAAATATTTTATAGAGAACGGGCAATGTCGTCACCAATATTATTCCAATAGTAATGGCCTCAATGTGATCCTTTAAACTAAAATCATATTTTTTTTGAACCCAGCTTTCAAGAAAATGTCCTCCCAGCATCATTGATGCTACCCAACAAACACTTCCCAGGATATTATAAAACATGAAAATCGGTTTTTCCATTTTTACCATCCCTGCTACTATGGGAGCAAATGTTCTTATAAACGGTAGGAATTTGCCCAGGAAAATTGTTGGCTTACCATATTTATCATAGAATTTTCTTGCACGAATTAGATGTTTCTTTTTAAAAAGCCATGTCTCTTTTTTTTCATAAAGCAGTGGACCTGTTTTATATCCAAACCAATAGCCTGCAATGTTTCCTAATACAGAAGCGATCATTACCATTATCATTATTACACTCCAGTGCACATTGAAAAATTCTTTTGCAAGATCATCAGCATAAATGCCGGCTGCAAACAATAAAGAATCGCCGGGGAAAAAGAAACCTATAAATAAACCAGTCTCTGCAAATACCACGAGCAATAAAACATATAAACCTCCATATTCAATAATCCATTCAATAAACTTCTGAATAAATCCTTTATCGTCGTCCATAATTTATTTTTATTGTGAGAACTTAATTGTTTTTTCCGACTCCTGGGAAGGATTGCTTAATGCTCCTTCCCATTTACTCACCACCGCAGTTGCAATACTGTTGCCCACAACATTTGTAGCAGTGCGGAACATATCACAAAAATGATCGATAGGCAATATTAATGCGATCCCTTCCGGAGGAATCTTAAACATAGCACATGTGGCAATAACAACGATCAATGATGCCCTCGGTACACCTGCAACACCTTTACTTGTGAGCATTAAAACAAGAAGCATTGTTATTTGTGTTTGGAGATCAAGATGAATGCCATTTGCCTGTGCAATTGTAATGCTTGCAAAAGTCATATACATCATGCTACCATCAAGATTAAAACTATATCCAAGCGGCAACACGAAAGAAACAATTTTGTCCTTACAACCAAATCTTTCTAGTTCCTCCGTGAGTTTTGGAAATACTGCTTCACTGCTAGTCGTACTAAAAGCGATTAGTAACGGTTGAGATATTCTTTTTAGTAATTGAGGTATTCTATCACGCAGGATAAGATATCCAATCCCCAGGAGAATTATCCATAACAAAGCTATACCTAAAAGAAAGTATAAATAATACTGCGCATAAAAATTAAAGATGCCGAGGCCATTGGTGGCAATCGCAGCAGCAATAGCACCAAAAACACCCAACGGAGCAAAATTCATTACGTAGCCCACAATTTTTAAAATAATATGAGAGGCTACATCAAGAGCATGCACAACCGGTTTAGCATAATCACCCAATGCGGTAGCAGCAATCCCAAAAAAAACGCTGAAAACAACAATTTGAAGAATTTCATTATTGGCCATTGCCTCGATTACACTCTTTGGAAATACATGCTCAACAAATTTTTGCAATGAGAATTCCTGAGTTTTTGATACCAGATCTTTTGCACCAGCCAAATCGCCATCAACATGTTCGATGACAGTACCAGGATGAAAGAAATTTACAAGCATCAAACCAAGAAACAAACTGACCAGGGAAGCAGAAATAAACCAAAGCATTGTTTTACCACCAACCCTTCCAACAGACTTTAAATCGCCAAGTTTTGCAATACCCACAACAAGAGTTGTAAAAACAAGGGGAGCAATGATCATTTGAACCAACCGTATGAAAATGGTGGTAAGTAATTTTATATTAGTTGAAAATGATTTTATTGATTCCAGTGAACTATTCTTATGTACAATGTATCCCGTTAATACTCCCAACACCATCGCAACCAAAATAAAAATCGTGAGCCTGTTGCCTTTCATATTATTAGCAGGTTTATTAGATTGCCGAAAATCGGGAAAAAAACCGATTCAGCAGCTATTAATACACTAAATCTCCATGGTTAAAAAAAGAATTGCAGGCGTTTTCGATTAATTCTTTATTTTACGAGCTTTAAAACTTTTTTCTAAAACCACAATCAACGACTGTATGAGTTTATTCAGAAAAAAATCGCTTAATTCATTATTACAACAAGCTGCAGATTCAGAAAAAGGATTGAAACGAACCCTTACTGCCTGGAGTCTTATAGCATTAGGAATTGGTGCCATTATCGGTGCCGGTTTGTTTGTAAGAACTGCTGCTGCCGCTGGAGGTCATGCGGGTTCAGCCGTTACGGTATCATTTATAATCGCCGCCGTTGGCTGTGCGTTTGCAGGTCTATGTTATGCAGAGTTCGCATCAATGATCCCAATTGCGGGTAGTGCTTATACATATGCGTATACTACAATGGGCGAATTGATCGCATGGATCATCGGTTGGGCATTAGTTCTTGAATATGCATTGGGTGCAGCAACCGTTTCTATTGCCTGGAGCGAATACCTGAATAAACTATTCGACAATAGGATCCCATACGAGTGGTGTCATTCACCTTTTTCAAAGGAAGTAGTAGATGGCGTTACACACCATGGTATTATGAATGCACCTGCTCTTTTTATACTTCTGGTTTTAAGCTTATTATTAATAAGAGGCACACAACAATCAGCATGGGTAAATGCGGTGATCGTATTTATTAAAGTAGCTATTGTATTAATATTTATTGCTGTTGGCTGGCAGTTTATCAATGGTGCCAACCATCATCCTTATTTTATTCCGGCAGACCAACCACCTGTTCAATTAAAGGATGGGACATTATATAGTTACCAGGATACGTTCCGACACGGTTGGGGAGGTGTACTTCGAGGGGCTGCTATTGTGTTCTTTGCATTCATTGGTTTTGATGCAGTATCAACCGCAGCACAGGAAGCCAAAAATCCGAAAAGAGATATGCCAATCGGCATCCTTGGTTCACTAGTTATTTGTACAATTCTTTATATACTTTTTTCATGGGTATTGACAGGTGTGGCTCCATTTACAGAGTTCATGCTAAGTGGCCGTGAAGCATCAGTTGCCAATGCAATCGATCTTCATATGCCGGGTTATCACTGGCTTGCAACTGCAGTAACAGTAGCCATTCTTGCGGGATTTTCTTCTGTAATATTGGTAATGTTATTAGGACAGAGTCGTGTGTTTTATTCTATGTCTAACGATGGCCTGTTGCCGGGTGCATTCTCTCAGCTACACTCGAAATTCAGAACGCCATTCAAATCAAACTGGATGTTGTTTTTATTCGTTGGCGCTATTGCTACTTTGTTACCTGGAGATATAACCGGAGATCTTACCAGTATAGGAACTTTATTTGCATTTGTAGTGGTTTGTATAGGAGTCTGGATCATGAGAATTAAACAACCAAATATTCAGCGGCCATTTAGAGTACCAGCATTACCTATAGTTGCTATATTGGGGGTATTGGTATGCGGTGCAATGATCGTTTCATTGGATAGTACGACACAATTAACTGCGTTTGCATGGATGGTAATTGGCCTTGTGATCTATTTTGGTTACAGCAGGTCACGCAGCAAGCATAAGCATGATGATGATATAATACCTACTGCATCTGATTTTGAAAAAAGATAGATATTTTTTTAAAAGAACAGCCGTCTCATTTTTATGGGGCGGTTTTTCTTTTGTGGCCATTGCCTTACTTTTGCAACCCGAAGAATTTTAGATCTTCAATTGTCAATTTTTAATTGACAATATTCAATACGCAATTGAAAATAATTATGGGAAGAATATTTGAAGTAAGAAAGGCCAGCATGTTTGCTCGTTGGGACAGGATGGCAAAACAGTTTACCCGCATAGGTAAAGAAATTGTGATTGCTGTAAAAGCTGGCGGTCCCGATCCGGCCACGAATGCCGCTCTTCGTCGCTGTTTTCAAAATGCACGAAGTGTTGGTATGCCAAAGGATCGTGTGGAAGCGGCAATCAAAAGAGCCCAGGGAAAAGAATTAATAAACTATGACGAGATCTTGTATGAAGGATATGCCCCGCATGGTGTTGCTTTATTAGTAGAAACCGCTACCGATAATCATGTACGTACTGTTGCAAATGTAAAATCATATTTTACAAAAGGCAACGGCACACTTGGTAACAGCGGTAGTGTAAGTTTTCAATTTAAAAAAATGGGTGTGTTTAAATTGAAGCCGGAAGGACTGAATATGGAAGACCTCGAATTGGAGTTAATTGATTTTGGCTTGGAAGAATTGGGAGAAGGGACCGGTGAGAATGGCGAAAATGTTTTAGTAGTTCGATGCGGCTTTACAGATTTTGGCAATATGCAAAAAGCATTGGAAGAAAAAGGCATCACTCCTATCAGCGCTGAACTTGAATGGATACCCAATGTCACAGTTACGGTAAATGATGAGCAGGCCGCTGATGTAAGTAAGCTGATCGAAAAATTAGAACAGGATGATGATGTGCAGAAAGTATTTCACAATATGGGATAACTTATACTCTTCTGGGATCGCCCTGTAAAAAATTACCAGTAAATCTTTGATAAGCATCAGAAGTATTTGTTCCGGCTTTTCCATCTTCAAGCAGATGTGCACCCGCCAGGTTCATTATCTTTTGTAACTCTCTTGCTTTTTCTACCACACGGGTTGGCGCAAATGTTACTGTTTCTCCTAATTGTAATATCAAGGATTGCCTGTCCACGATCTCAACAGGGGCTGCTTGTGTTTCTGTAAGTCTTCTTAATAAAATAGCAGCGCCACATTGTTTGGAAACAGCTGTAGGACTATAAACATTATCAGCAATAAACTTTCCTTTTGTATAATGATTGCTGAAACTCCAGAGGTATGGAGAATTAATTCCTTTTGAATGATAACCATAACCATTGTAACCTTCGAGTTTAAAAAGCATACCTGGTACAGTCCAGTCATTCCAGTTTGCAAGATCTGCAAGTGCGTCTTCAGCACTGATCTCCCATGTAAATGGTGGCGTTCCCGTTCTCGGCCTGTTCTTTGGACCTTGCACTGTTCGTGCAGTTAATGGATCACCGTTATGTAAATGTGTATTGAAATCACAACCTGCTTCAAGACTATGTGTGATGCCGATAAAATGCCAGGGTATTCCTAATTTGTTTGACATCGCCTCGTAGCGGCTTTTACCACTTAGAATTTTATTAACGATAGGTTTTATTTCAGGAAGCCTGTCAGGATTAATAACACAGGTATCAAAAAGACGCTGGTATTCAGCAACAGCTTGCGGGGAAAATGAGAATGCCATAAACAATGTTTTTAATTGTAAACAATTAGTTTAAAAAATTGCGGCTACTAAACAAGATCTGAACTAAGGGGTTTCAAGAGTGCAGGGATAACTACAAACTTCTGCGGGCAGATATCCGGTGTTTTGATGAAGTTTGTTCTATGCAATTTACTTTTTTAATTACAGGAGAAAAAAAATTAATAGATTGGGTTTCATTTAAAAAAAATCAATAAGATTACAAACTGTATTTTTATAGGGTGAATAATAAACCCGTAATACTATTTGATGGTGTTTGTAATCTTTGTAGCGGAAGTGTTCAGTTCATTCTAAAAAGAGATAAGGAAAAAAGATTTTTATTCGCCTCACTCCAGTCCACTTATGGTCAGAGTCTTTTAAAACAACTGGATCTTCCTACCGAACTTTATGAAGGTGGAAAAGTTTTTACCCGTTCTACTGCAGCATTAAAAATGTTTTCGCAACTAAAAGGTTGGAGTTGGGTAAAAATATTCTGGGTCGTTCCAAAGTTTATTCGTGATGCAGTTTATAATTTGATCGCAAAGAACCGTTACAAATGGTTTGGTAAAAAAGAAGAATGCTGGTTGCCAACACCTGACTTGAAGGCAAGATTTTTAGATTGAAAATAATAATGCCCCCGGATTATATCAGAGGGCATGTTATAAATGGTCGCTTTTAATTAATCAGAAAGTTTGATCAGTTTTATTTCTTTGTGTTGTTTGCCCTGGACAACTCTTACAAAATATGTTCCTGCAGTATAACGATCGCCAAATCGTATCAATGAATTTACGGTCACATTTTTTGTTTCAATTATTCTTCCATACATATCAACGATCTGCATGGTTATTCTTTCATTTGCTTTTGCATTCACATTTATCGTGAAGTTGTTTGTGCTTGGATTAGGGAATGCAAGTACATCAAGATCACTTGACACTTCAGGAACGGTTGCTTCCATCTCTGCTTTTTGATTGGTATTTGCAGAAGTAAGACTCGAATTAATTCCGCTAATTACAATAGTACTGTTTGCTCCCACTGCTTGTGTTGGCAACGCTGCATCACTTGCTCCAAACTGGTTATCATAAATAATCGATCCGTTATTCTTATTATAGATCTTCATTCTTATTTTATCAACACCGCTTCCATCAAGCTGGCCATCGATTACAGTCATTGTAAATCCAACACCACTTTGACCGCCGGTTATTTTACCTGTTCCTTTAAATTGTGACATTGAATTACTGATAACGAGATATTCAAAATTCAATGCATTGAATTCAAAACTGCCTACTTTAAACTCGAATTGTGTTTCACCTTTTGGATAGGTTGAATTCTTAAAATAATTCATTGCAAAACCATAGCTTGCTTTACCTGTTGCTGATGGATTTGACCTCAATGCACCAGCAGGTGAGTTGAAATAACCACCACCATATGTATTACCACCATTTGGATCATATATTACAACTATAGCTTCAAGATCACCGGCTGTATTTGTATAGGTTGTTAAACCGGATTGATCAGTAATATTCATTTGTAGTTTATAAACTCCGGGAACGGTAAACTTATAACTGCCTGTGATCTTTCCATTTTTATTTCCGACCGGCTCAGTAACTATTCCTTTTACTGAAATATTATCATCGATCAGCCATTTTGCAGAATGACTATTGCCAGCTTTATCCCAAAACTCCCCTTCAAATGGAACTGTAGAGTTTACAATAAATGCTTTACCACTATTCGGGTTTTTAATATCATGAGGCACTCTTACTTCAAGAGTCTTCGATGAAGTATTTCCAGAAGGATCAGTTGCCGTTATCGTAATTGTGTATATTCGTCCATCACCCTTCGCAGATCTCTCAGCTCTTAATTTTACATGATGATTATCTACAACAATCCAATCAGGATCTGTATCGCCATCAGAAACACCGTTTATTGGTTCATTACTGGTAACAGTTATTACTGATGTTACCGCACAATTATCCGTCGCAGTATAATTGATCGTTACATCACGTACCGTATGATTAGGTGGTGATAGTACGTAAGTGCTGGCTGATTCGCCGATAATAGTTGGTGGTACGTTATCGACAATTGTAATAGTTTGTGAACAGGTTACAGTATTGTTGCTTGCATCTGTTGCTGTCCATGTTATCACCGTTATGCCTACAGGATAGTTCATTGTATTAGCTAAGCCGTCACTTCGTATTCCGGTTACAGTTACACCCGGACAGTTATCAGTTGCAGTAGCTAAACCTACACTTACAGTTGCATAACAAACACCTGCATTTACGTTTACAGTTTTATTAGTCGGGCAGATTAGAACCGGTAACGAATTATCAATAACTGTGACATTGAATGAACAAGTAACACCTGTTTCAGTTGATGTCACTGTTACAGCTGTTGTGCCAATATCGAACATGGATCCCGATGCTTTGCTGTAAGTGATCGCTGATCCGCAATCGCCAGTAACTATTGCTTCTGGATAATTTACTACGGCACCGCATTGCCCATGGTCGTTATTAACCGTGATATCTGCAGGACAAGTCAGTGTACATTGTGTGTACTTGATCGTAACGAAGTTGTCAACATTCCCTCCAGCAACCGTGCTGCCACCAGTAACATATACATTGTTATTCGCATCAACTGTTATTCCTCCTGGATAATCGGCCAAGTTAGATGCACCATTGAATTGTTGGGTCCATACTATATGACCTCCTGGATCATATTTAAGAGTAAGGTAATTATAGCTTTCTCCAATAACAAAGATCGGAGTAGAGATGTACAGGTTGTTATCATTGCCTATAATTAGCCGAGCAAAGTGATCGTCAGGCTGATCGTCAAAGAAAAATGGATTACTGCTTGCATTAAGGGCATAGTTTTTTACCCATTGTTCATCGCCTGAGTTGTTATATTTTAGAATTGCAAGAGAATAATTACTCGGAAATGCAGAAGACTGGTCTGAAAAGCCAGCTACATAAACATTCCCTGCTCCATCTATTCCGATTGACCCCGGCAGATCATCTTCACCTGAATCAAACTGTTTTACCCATTGCAAAGCGCCATCGTTGTCATATTTGAGTGTGGATATATTGGTCTCACCGGTCGTGCTGCTTGTAAAGTTTTTACTGCATATATATATGTTTCCTGAGGCATCCATTTTTATATCGGCGCCTACGTCCCATGATGTTGCAGTCGCATTGTAACGCTGAACCCATAATTCAGTTCCGTCTGTGTTATATTTAATAGTAGTGCAGCCTATCCTGCAATCTTTTTGACTATTGCCAGTGATGTACACATTCCCACTCGCATCTACCACCATTCCGCCGGGTGCATCGTCAAAGTCATTCGGAGCAGCACCGTTGTATCTTCTTGTCCATTTAAGATTTCCGTCTTTATCGAACTTAAGGGTAGCAATGTCGGTCGGACTGTAAAAATCAGCTTCCTCACCCTGATCAGACAAACTTGCACCTGTCACATAAACATTGCTGGCGGCGTCTATAGCCATATAAACGGATAAACATCTTTTCCTTGGACCTTCATAAGTGTGAGACCACTGCACTGCACCAGATGAATTATATTTTACAATGACATATTCAAGTGGAAATGCCCAGGGGGCAACATCTCTTTCTTTTCTTCCAGCAACATATACATTGCCGTCAGCATCAACTGCGATACTCGGTCCAGTACGGAACAATTCTCTGCCCGGAAATCGTGATGACCAAAGTTTCACACCATGTTTATCATATTTTATGGTGACCATTCCATCCTCGCTTTCATCTCCATCGCCATAAGCAGTTGGTCCCAGAACATACACATTTCCGTTTGCATCCACAGTCACCGCATTTCCATGATCAAGTGACGAATGACCCGAGTATCGAAAAGGAACTGTCCATGCTTGCTGTACTTGTGCATTAACCGTATACATGGTAAAAATCAGAGGTAGCAAAACGGTAAACAAATTAATTAGTTTTCTCATAAAAAAGTTTTGATTGACAAAAAATATTTTAAGCCACAAGAACCATCAGTTTATTTTTATCAGAGCCTCGTAGAACATCTCTGTTCCAAATCCTTTATGTCTCTTTTCAATTTGGTCCTATCACTGTACCGCTTGCTTCATACTCATCAATTTTTATCTTGTATACCAGCACACCTCTGTAGTAAGGACCCGGGTAAGGAATAATGCTGTTTCTATTGGCAATAACAAATTTTTGTAGCTTATAAATTTTTGATCCATTGACAGAAAAAAACTCAATAGTTATAGTACCTGTTACTGGTGATTTAACCAGGAGACTAAACTTTGTACTGTAAGGATTTGGAAAAGCTGTTGCAGATAATCGCCTGCTTATAATTTCAGGATCAGCTGCTTTACTCGTTTGGGAATTTTTTGTAAGTAATTCATTCTGCAAATAAGGAATTGTGCCAATAAGTATCCTGCACCCATCAAATGCATTGTTGATAGTTGCTATGGCTGATTGCACATCAGATGGACTGAGAACAGTAATCACTCCTCCTAATACATCATTTGCAAGTTTGTATAAGCCATCCGCAGTATTAGCATATCCATGTCCACCATTTAAATAAACTACTACATTATGAGGAAGACCAAATTTCACGGGGTTCTCAGCAGCAACTCCACTGCCACATGCAGTCTGTTTCACTGTTACCAATGTATCATTACTCAAACTAATAGCAGATAGAGTGCTGCTGGTTTGAATATTAAACCAAAGTGTAATTAACTGTGATAACAGTTGATTATTGATACGGCCTTTTTGAGAGCCATTGGGCTGGATCGGAACAAGATACCATGTGCTTTGATCATTATAGTAAGCTCCGTTAAATGGTGAGATGTTATCAACTAAAATCGGTTGTGAATTACCAGTACCGGGAAGCATTTTAAAAATATTCATACTGGTAATATCTGTCTTATATAAAGTAAAGAATCGCAAGTTGGCAACACTGCCAAACACTTTTGATGTTGTCGCTCCAAAGGCATTCAGCATTAATTGTGTTGAACTTATTGAAGTGCCTGAATTATTGTAACACGCAGCTCCATTTACATTTCCATAAAATCCCTGCGAGTAAGAACAGGCTGTCAAACAATCTTTACAAATAATTTTCGATGACATCCCAATGCCCCATTGACTGAAATCA
>VBAS01000032.1:0-4741 GCA_005882975.1 Bacteroidota bacterium
GAAAAAAATGGACCCATTATCTCTGGGAATTCCTCATGTTATTCCTTGCAGTTTTCTGTGGGTTTTTGGCGGAGAATCAAAGAGAGCATATGGTAGAACATCGCCGGGAAAAAGAATATATGGTTTCTCTCGTTGATGATCTAAAAAATGATTCCGCTTTTTTAGCATTAAGTATCAACAAACTTATTCCCTATCACCTTGGCTGGCTGGATTCTACTTTGCATTTATTCAGATCGCCGGATCTTAAAGGAAAGGACAGGCTGATTTACCAGGCCTTTATGCTCGGAACCGCCTGGGGTTATAATTTCCATCCTACAGAACGTACTTTATCTCAATTGCACACCGAAGGGTTTCACCTTATCAGAAATAAAAATGCAACAAATATCATTGGTCAACTGGAATCTCAATACAAATTCTTCAATTCCCAAACGCGGGAATTTTCAGAAAGTATGCAAAATGAGCTTGATTTGTCAGCCTGGGTATTTGCGGATCGGGAAGTCACTTTCCAAATCGGGAATACAGCGTTTCAAAATTTTTCTGACTCTGCTTCGGTAGAGTTGCAATTGTCGGACGTACCGACATCCGCTACTATTAATTTTCAAAATAAAGAAGGAATCAAATCTTATGTTGACAAGCTTGAGCAATATGGATTTTACCTTGAATATGCCATTAAGCTCGGTCAAGCTGCCTTATTGAGAGAGATCACCATAGCAATTGGCACTTTGAAGAAGGAATATCATTTGAAATAGAAATCTATGGAAGTTCATGCACATACACATACTCCCCGAAAAAAATGGACACATTATCTATGGGAGTTTTTTATGTTGTTCCTTGCCGTAACAGCAGGATTTTTTGTTGAAAACCAACGGGAACACATGGTAGAACATCGCAGAGAAAAAGAATTTATGGTTTCTCTCGTAGAGGATCTTGAATCAGACACCGCTCAATTTTCCCGAATAAGAATATACCGGCTTGCCCGGTTGCGTAATATAGATTCAACAATTATTTTCTTCCTGGATCACCCGGGTGAATCGGTTCCGGCGGCTGGTTATACATTAGCCACAAAGCTTTTTGGTCATGTCTCTTTTTTTCAAAACAGCGGTACTCTCGACCAGTTAAAAACTTCAGAAGGATTACGATTGATCAGGGAAAGACAGGTAGTGGATTCTATACAATCATATGATCAGCAGATAAAACGATTGGCCTTCCGGGATATCCATGAAACAAATTTTATGGTTGAGCAAACTAAAGTTTTACAAAAATTATTTGATGGGAGAGAATTACTACGATTGTACGCAGATACCACATTTGATAAAAAGCCACCAACACCTTTTGCACTCGTAAAAATCGAAGCGCAATATGTCAATGAATACCTGAACGGTCTAAAAACTTTTCAGTTCCTGGTAAAAGTGGATATGGATCTTCAAACTACAATAAAAGAGAAAGCGGTCCAGCTAATAGATTTGATCAAAAAAGAATACCACCTGAACTAAATATTTTATGGAAGTACATGCCCATACACATTCTCACGGAAAGAAAAACTGGAAAACATATTTCTGGGAGTTTCTTATGCTCTTCCTTGCTGTGTTCTGTGGATTTTTGGCAGAGAACCAAAGAGAACATATCGTCGAGAACCAAAGGGAAAAAAAATTTGCAAGTCGATTATTGTCAGATATACGTGAAGATTCAGTTTTCCTTCAAATGAGGATTCATCAGTTACAAGATCGAAAGAATGTACATGCACAATTTTTGAAAATTATGACCGATCCTGTAAAGACCACTGATTCTGCGCTGATGATAAACTTTGTTCCTTTATTAAAAAGCTTTAATCCGGAATTCACAACAGCTACCTACAATCTAATGAAAGCATCAGGTAGTTTGCGTTATATTCAAAATGATGATCTTACCACAGCCTTACAAAAATATTATGAGATATTATTGCCAAGGTCGAGTTATGATGTCGAAGGATTAGAAAAAATTTTTACAGAATATATTGTTCCTTATATGACGAAGCATTTTCGTTTCCAGGATTTAAATGCTCCAGATGATTCGCTGCTCCATATAAAACATATCATTCTAAATCGTACTTCTGAGTCGGACCAGGAACTTATTAATATTATGGGTGTTTATGGTGCCCGTTGTGATAATTTGCTTGATTTGCAAATGTCACCCATGAAAAAAGCGGTCGAATTAATTGATTTGATCAAAAAAGAATACCACCTGAACTAAATATTTTATGGAAGTACACGCACATACACATACTGCTCGAAAAAAATGGACAAATTATCTATGGGAGTTTGTCATGATGTTCTTCGCCGTCTTCTCCGGCTTCCTGGCCGAGTATCAACTGGAGCATAAGATCGAAAAAGAAAGAGCTGAGAAATTTTTGCAAAGCATGTTGCTGGATGTACGAACCAATATCGTTAATCTTGATTCGCTGATAAAACAGGATCGTATCATAATTACTAATCATGATGAGCTGGTAAATTGGTTATTGAAAGACAGCGCCACTATTGACAGGGCAGCATTCGCAAAAAGCATGGGTGCTGTTTGGGTGAGAAATTTTTTGGTGCGTAAAGAAACGTATGAACAAATGAGATCATCCGGTTCATTAAGGTATATAGGAAATATTGAGTTTCTTAAAAAAATGATGGACTATGAACGCATTACCAATTTTGCACAATACCGTAACCAGGAGTTTGAAAAAAAATACTATACAGAGCTATTTATTCCAGCTGTCTACAAAAGTTATGATCTTACCTGCCAGCTAAATCTTGATACCAGCAATCACTCTGATCCTGTTAAAATAGAAAAGCTGGCTAACCATCATGATGTGCTTAGCGGAAGTGATGTAGCTGTTTTTCGCCATGATATGGGTGCAGCATTAACATTACGATTGGAAAGATTAAGAAGAAGCCTGGACGCATTCAGAGATGCAAGAGAAGCCTGTATAGAAATGGAAAGTTTAATAGATAAACAATTAGGACGGCATTAAATATTTATTTTATGGAAGTACATGCACATACACATACTGCAAGAAAAAAATGGACACATTATTTCTGGGAGTTCCTGATGTTGTTCCTTGCTGTATTCTGTGGATTCCTGGCAGAGTATAAACTTGAACATACGATTGAACACCAGCGGGAAGAACAATATATGAGATCAATGGTAGAAGATCTGAAGTCCGATATCCTGATGCTTGAAAAAAATGTTACTTTAAGAAAGAATCGTTTAACGATGATCGACTCGTTGGTTGACTTACTCAACTCGCCACAACGGAATAAATATGGAAATGATATTTATTTTTTTGCACGAAGCAGCTCTCCTCCCGTTAATATTTTTCCCAATGACGGAACTATACAGCAATTAAAAAGTTCCGGCAACCTGCGGCTTATTCGTAATAGTCAAATTGCTAATAGCATTATGGCTTATGACCAGAAAATGCGAGGAGCGTTATTTGAAATGGGAGATGAGGTAGAAGTCAGGTCTGAATACAGGCAACTGGCAAGAAAATTATTTAATACGAATGTTTTTTTTGAAATGATCGCCACAGATTCGGTCAGTCGCCCGGTAAACAACCCCCAGTTATATTCCAGTGATGCAGGATTAATAAATGAATTTATCGGTCAGGTTCAATATGTAAAACGAATTCACCAGGCCCAACTGATCCGGTCAGAAGAATTATTAGTACAGGCAAAACAATTAACTATTGATATTAAAAAGGAATACCACCTGTCCGAAGGAACTGCTTTGGAAAAATAAAATTTATGGAAGTACATAGCCATACACATACTGCAAGGAAAAAATGGACACATTATCTCTGGGAATTTTTAATGTTGTTCCTCGCTGTGTTCTGCGGATTTCTTGCTGAGTATAAACTGGAACATGTAATAGAGCACCAGCGGGAAAAAGAATATGCCAATGCTTTATATGAAGAACTGTTAGCGGACTCCGTTTCTTTTTATAATAAACTAAATGCCCGTTTAGAAAAAGAAAAAGATTGTGATTATTTGTGGGCTTATATTAAAGACAGTTCGTTAACTGATCTTCCGAAAGCATTTTATCCAGCCTATACAACCGTGTTTTATCTTATCAACAGCTATTCCTTTGAACCAAAAGACGGAGTGCTTAGCCAGCTGAAAAGTTCAGGCTCACTTAGGTATTTTAAGAGTCCAGCGTTGCAAAAACTTTTTGGTGATATGAGTGTCTGTATCAATAACGTTCGCTACAGGAACGAGCAGGAATACCAATTCTTTGCCAACCCAATAAAACCTTTCATGCTGAAGCACTATGATTTTAAGTGGCCCGATGAATTGCGAAAAAGAGATCAAAACGCTTATTATTTAGATCTTATCCGTGAATACAGGAAAGGTGACACTGTCATAAAAGCTAATATATTAAACCTGTCTTCTTTTGATAGAGGCGAAGCTGCAAATATGATCATGTTTTATAAAACAATGATGTCTTCAAGCCGGTCACTACAAATGAGTGATTATATTAAAACCAACAGCAAGCTATTAAATGAGCTGCGCAAAAACTATAACCTGTCGGAAACGACTTCTTTGGAGAAATAAAACATGGAAGTACATAGTCACACTCACACCGCAAGAAAGAAATGGACACACTATCTATGGGAGTTCTTAATGTTGTTCCTTGCTGTATTCTGTGGTTTTCTTGCGGAGTATCAGCTGGAGCATATAATAGAACATCAGCGGGAAAAAGAATATATCAGGTCCATGGT
>VBAS01000032.1:4793-5222 GCA_005882975.1 Bacteroidota bacterium
ATAAGTAATGAAGGCCGTCTTGAAATTGTTTTACGCGGATTTGAGGAAGGACGGAATAAATTTTCTGCATCCTGGGCAACAGAATTCGTTTTTACATCAAGAATGGGGTTTGCGGATTTTTTTTATACAGACCGTACACTGCAACAATTGAAAAATTCAGGCGGTTTACGGTTGATCAGGAATGATAAAGCCTCTTCTGGTATTATTGAGTATGATGCAGCCATAAAGGATCTAAGCGGTGAGCTGGTGATTTTATCCGATGCACAGGAGCTGTATAAGGAAACAGTTGACAAAGTCTGGAGCTTTCGGAGAATGCTTACAGACCAGGGCGTAATAAAATGGCAATCGCATCCTGTTTTACCTGTTTCACAGAACTACTGGACCACGAACGATCAATCAGATTTTGAATATTTATTTAATAAGGCTACT
>VBAS01000032.1:5234-7066 GCA_005882975.1 Bacteroidota bacterium
CGATTAAGACAACAATTAATTGAAGGAAAAGAAAAAGCTAGTGATCTCATCCATCTGTTAAATACCGTATACAATATCAATAAATAAAAATGGAAGTACATCACCATGCACATCTCGCCTCAGGCGAGACACATACGAGCCGAAAGAAATGGACCCATTATTTCTGGGAGTTTCTTATGTTGTTCCTTGCTGTGTTCTGTGGCTTTCTTGCAGAAAATCTTAGAGAACACCAAATTGAAAAAGAAAAGGCGAAACAGTATATCTATTCCCTGTATGAAGATCTGAAAAATGATACGATCCGGATAAATCAATTATTAGCATACGACAAGGAAAAAGTGGAAGCACTAAGTAATATGTACGCATGTTATGATACTGTAATGAAGGATCTGAGATCAACAGCATGTATGGGAATTTTGATCAAATATTCCAGGAGTAACAGGGGTTTTGTTTTAACGGACCGAACATTAAAACAACTTGCCAACGCAGGAGGTTACCGGCTGCTAAATAAAGCAGATGCAGATAGCATTATTATTTATGAGAATATGTATAAAGGATATCTCGATTTTCAGACTACTGTGTTCCAGGGTTCACAGGATAATGTAAGAAACACATTGAATCAAATAGCAAACTTCAAAGTGATTGCACCAACCCAGGTTGCTACGGGTCTTATGAGTATGGCTGGCGATACGACAAGTAGCACGTTAAATGGTCCACTGCTTTTTACTGAAGACAAATTTTTGCTTAATAAATGGTTTAATGAGTTGGCTTTATATTTAAGAACGACTAATGGCCAGCGGAATAGCGCAACACAGCTAAAAAGCAAAGCAATTGCACTTATCCAATATTACAAAGCCAAATATCACCTTGAATAAATTTTATGGAAGTACATGCACACACACATACTGAAAGAAAAAAATGGACACATTATCTATGGGAGTTTCTCATGCTGTTCCTTGCTGTGTTTTGTGGGTTTTTAGCAGAATACCAGTTGGAGCACAAAATTGAAAAAGACAGGGAAGTGCAATATATAAGGTCGCTGTATGAAGACCTGAAAGAAAACGACAAAATGTTCAGCCAGGTATTAATTCTTCAGAAGATCCGTATTGACAGGATGGATAGCATGATCAATATGCTTAATCACCCGGAAAGCATACGTGGTAATGAAGGTCTTTTATATTATTTCGCAAGAGTGTCACCGCGTTTGCAAACCCTTACAGTCAACACCCGCACATTTGAACAACTGAAAAACTCAGGGAATTTTCGTTTGATAAGAAAAATTGAAACATCAAACCGGATCATGGCTTATTATGAAAATATTCCATTGATACGACAGATCGAAGGGCTTTACTTTGGAGAATTTGATCATTATAAAATTATGGCCTCCCAGCTATTTGATCCTGCAGTATTCATCAGCATGGAAATGAAAAATGGCGAAATAACCCGTACAGATCAGAACCCACCGCTGCAATCTTATGATCCTGGTCTTATAAAGCAGTTGTCACTATTTGCAGTATATATGAATGGTTCTGGAAGAGGTATTATTCAACAAGTAGCAGAATTAAAACACAAAGGCGAAGCAATGATAGATTATCTTCAAAGGGAATATCATTTGAAATAGATCTTTTATGGAAGTACACCATCATTCCCACACCGAAAGAAAAAAATGGGCCCATTATTTCTGGGAGTTTCTAATGCTATTCCTCGCCGTGTTCTGCGGATTTTTAGCAGAGTATCAGCTGGAGCATAAAATAGAAAAGAACAGGGAAAAACAATTTATGGTATCAATGATCGAGGACCTTAAAGCGGATACCAGTGCAATTTCAATACTTAAT
>VBAS01000032.1:7072-14416 GCA_005882975.1 Bacteroidota bacterium
AGTTTTATAGTTGAAAAAAAATATTCAGATAATGGGGGCGCCTTTTATTATTGGGGGCGAAATATTTCCCGAAGAGCTTTTTTCTTTTCTGCTGACGGAACCATGCAGCAATTAAAAAATTCAGGAGGGCTTCGGTTAATAAGCAATCAAACTATTTCAGATAAAATAATTGGGTATGATGTTCTTTACAGGAATATCATGCTTCAGCAGGATCTGGAGGAGGTACAGTTGAACGAATACCGTGGTATAGCCGCAAGAATATTTGATGCCGCTGTTTTCAGCAAAATGACAAGAGGACTTACAAATGAAAGACCCGGAGAGAATCTTCAGTTAAAAGACAGCACCATTTTATTAAGTGGATTTTTTGAAAGACCGGCGGGTAATCCTCAATTAAAAGATAGCTCACCAATTGCATTAAATGAATTGGCAAACAGGCTTAATTACTGGGCCGCCGGCTCGCAACGCCTCCTGCAACTTTTGGAACAACTCAAAAAAATGGCATTTGAATTAATAGGCCTGATAAAAAAAGAATATCATCTGTAATAAAAATTATGGAAGTACACCACCACTCTCACACCGAAAGAAAAAAATGGACGCATTATCTCTGGGAGTTTTTAATGTTGTTCCTTGCTGTGTTCTGCGGATTTTTGGCAGAGAACCAACGGGAACATTTTGTAGAACAGAAAAGAGCGGGGGAATATGCCCAAACCCTGGTTAACGATCTGCGGGTAGATACCAGCGAGATCAGAAGAGGAAAACACTGGACAGAATTCATGATAGCGTCAATCGATAGCCTGTCATCTATTGCGGCAAACGATAAGTTGACCAAAGATGCACCGGGCAGTTTTTATTATTATAGCGCCTTTCTTTACTATGCTTTTATTATAGACTGGAGCCGTTCTACTCTGGATCAACTGATACAATCTGGTAGCCTGAGGTATTTCAGGAATAAAGAATTGGTAGGTCTGATCAATCTTTATTATTATTCACAAAATATAATTAACGAACAGAATCATCTTGATTTTATACAAAGGGACAAAATAACAGAGATACGGAACCACATTCTTCAATTGCGGTATTACATAACATTTGGGAAATTGGATATGTACATGGAAGAGAATGGACATCAGCCATCACCATTAATAGATTCATTAATTACTCAACGACTTCCTTTACAGGCCGATGCCGAAAAAGAAATGGATGAATTTATAAACCATCTTATCGACCGGAGAAACAGGTTAGAGCTCGTCAGTCAAAAATATTATCCATTTGCAAATGACCTTGCCATAAAAATTATTCAAATTCTTACTAAAGAATACCACCTGAAATAAAAGATATGGAAGTACACCACCATGCACACACTGCAAGAAAAAAATGGACACATTATCTCTGGGAATTTTTAATGTTATTCCTGGCTGTGTTCTGTGGATTTTTAGCAGAGAATGTCCGGGAAAACATCAAAGACAAGGAACATGTACATGAATATATGGAATCGATCCTGAATGATCTGCAAAGTGACATTAATATGTATAATTCCGGAAATGAGTTTAATGCACTTCGTTTACAAATGATCGACAGCCTTATCATTGCGTTAGAGACAAAAACCATTACCGGGCAGGATTATTACAGGGCCCGGCAACTGACCATGGGTTCTTCGATCATCGCTCCTACTACAAAGACCTACGAACAGATGAAAAGCAGCGGCGTACTGCGTCTTATCAATAAACATTTCATCGCGGACAGTATTGCTTCTTATTATCAATGGAACAATAAATTCGATTATTGGTCCGATCTGCAGAAGCAGCGGATCAGCGACGTGATCGGCGTTAATGAAAAGATCTTTGATGCTACTTTATTTTATATGGCACTCAAACAAATGCAGCATGCCGGAACTTCTGCCAGTATCCAAAATGTAAGATTGATCAGCACGGATCAAAAAGATATCAATGCTGTGATCATGAAATACCAGTATTATTATGGTATGTTGATCTTAATGGATCAGCGTATGGCGGTCGCTTCTGCAGAAGCAAAACGACTGGCCCACCTTATCAAACAAGAATACCACCTTGAATAAATAATTTATGGAAGTACACAGCCACACTCATACACCAAGAAAAAAATGGACACATTACCTCTGGGAATTTTTAATGTTGTTCCTTGCCGTGTTTTGTGGATTTCTTGCAGAGAATATCAGGGAGCATAATGTGGAAAAGAAGAAAGGAGAACAATACATCCTATCATTTGCGGAGGACCTGAAAAAGGATACCGCACAGTGTGATCTTAGTATCCCTGAACTGACGGAGACAATGAGGGTACTTCAAGATCTGACATCCTGCTTTAATACACTTAAAGAGAACATACATAACACCGATTGTTTAAAAGGGATCATAATTTCTTCCCGTGGGTTTAAAGATTTTATTTATACAGACAGAACTATACAACAATTAAAAAATGCCGGTGGCTTACGCCTGATAGAAGACAAGCAAATTGCTGACAGTATTATTGACTATGATGCAATGGTAAGAGAGATGCAAATTCACCAGGGCGTTCTTGAAAATCTTCAGCAGATCACTAATAATGCTCACAAAAGCATGATCGATTTTATTCATTTTGATGAGTTGTCCCTCAAAGGTCACACCGATAAATTGTTCCTGCTATCAAATGACCCGGCAGAGCTGAATAAATATTTCAATTCAATCAACGAATTCAGAAGAGGATTATTCGGTCAGCTTGTATGGATGCGCCTGATAAAAGATAAGGCAACACGATTGCTGGAGCTGCTTCATCAAAAAGGGTATAAATAATTTTCGACAAAAACTATAATTCAATGGAAGTACATGCCCACACTCATACCTCGAGAAAAAAATGGACACATTATCTCTGGGAATTTTTGATGCTGTTCCTTGCCGTATTCTGTGGTTTTTTGGCTGAGAACCAAAGAGAGCATATGATAGAACATCAGCGGGAAGTAAAATATATCACATCATTAACAAAAGATCTTGAACTGGATATTATTTCGCTAAAGCAAGCGTCAGATATCCGGAAAAAATACATTAACTATTATGATTCGCTGGTGTATTTATTAAAAAATAACAACGACAGCGATCTAGACGATATTTATTTCTATGCAAGACATGCAGGCAGAACCACCGATTTTAAATATCATGACGGAACCATACAGCAGCTAAAAAGCAGCGGTAGCTTGCGGCTTATCAGGAATAATAATGCTGCTGACAGCATTATTATCTACGATAATGAAATAATAAAAGGGATCTTAAATCAGCAGGAAGTGTATGAAGCAAAGTTTAGGATTGATATTATGGAAAATCATTTTGGAAAAATATTCAATGCTTATGTGTGGAATGCTATGGTGGACGATACTGCTGGAATATCACGGACCTCAGGCAATCCAAAACTGTTTAATAACGATCCGAAACTGATAAATGATTTCGCAGTTCAAATAATAAAACTGAAAACAGCCTATCGTATAACAAAAGGCTATATTGATAAGGCAATTCATTATGCGGAAAGGTTGATCGCATATTTGAAAAAAGAGTATCACCTCGAATAAAAATATTTATGGAAGTACATGCACATGCACATACCGAAAGAAAAAAATGGACACATTACTTCTGGGAGTTTTTAATGTTGTTCCTCGCAGTGTTTTGCGGTTTTCTTGCAGAGAATTTCAGGGAGCATAAGATCGAAAAAGAAAGGGAATTGCAATTTATCCGCACTTTAAAAGAAGATCTTGCAGAAGATACCATTGTCCTGTCTGGATCGTCAGAAGCTCTTAAGGGAAATGTAGTAAGAATGGATTCGCTAAAAAATTTAATATGTGATCCTGAAGTAAAGAAATATGGTGCCGAATTGTATCAGCTTGGTCGCAGGGCTTCAAGAGGCGAACGACTCGTTATTCATGATCGCACCATTCAGCAGATGAAAAATTCTGGAGGCTTCCGGCTTATTCGTAATGAAAAAGTGTCCAAAGCTATAATTGAGTATTATAACCAGCTTGGGTTTATTGATATGCTTCAATCGATCGAACTAGACGAGGCGAACGAATACAGGAACACAGCCATTACTGTTTTCCATCCATTGATGTTTGATGGGATTGTACGAAAGGATAATACAATTGCAAAACCAGAAGGTAATCCTTCTTTATTAACCTATGACCAGGCAGTGTTGCTTCGGCTGGCAGGTCTTGTTTCTTATATGAAAAATACAAGGCTTGCAACGGCAAAGGCAGAAGGAGAAATGAATGCCTCAGCTAAAAGCCTGATAATATTGTTAAACAGCGAATATCATCTTGAATAAAAAAAACTAAATGGAAGTACATGCCCACTCACATCTCGCCTCAGGCGAGACACATAGCAAAAGAAAAAAATGGACACATTATCTCTGGGAGTTCTTAATGTTGTTTCTCGCTGTGTTCTGCGGATTTTTAGCGGAGAATTTCAGAGAGCACACTATTGAACATCAAAAGGAAAAAGAATATATTTTGTCAATGATTGAAGACGCAAAGACAGATACAGCCAATATACACACAGCCATTTCTTTCAACATAAAAAGAATATACAGGCTGGATTCCCTTGCAAAAAAATGCTTTAGTTACATAGCAAAGCACAATAGCGACGGCGATATATACCGGTTATACTTTTCATGCCTGCGCCATCCTGATTTTATTACCCCAACCGAAAGAACAATGATGCAGTTGAAAAATGCGGGCGGTATGCGGTTGCTGCGCAAAAGAATTGCAGCCGACAGTATTTTGCAATACGATGATTTTGCAAAAAAAATAATTAATCAACAGGCGTGGTATGAAAACATGCTCAAAGAATTGGTTAACCAGGGTATGCCGCTTTTTAATTTAAAATATTATCCCGCTATTGACCTTGCGACACTTAGATCCATTTCTTCAAGCTTTGATTCTGCAAAGCTTGTCGTTAATCAGAAAACAACCATTGTTGAATTAGGAAACAGATCATCATTTTATAAAAATGTAGTTGTGTTTTATATCAGGCTGTTAATGGAAGGAGAACAGCATGCAGTAAATCTTATACAAACCTTAAAAAAGGAATACCGCTTGTCGGACGGAACTCCTTTGGAGGAATAAATTATTTATGGAAGTACATGCCCACTCACATAGTGAAAGAAAAAAATGGACACATTATCTCTGGGAGTTTTTAATGTTATTCCTTGCTGTTTTCTGTGGTTTTTTAGCGGAGAATCAACGGGAACATATGGTAGAACATAAGAAAGAGAAAGAATACCTTTCTTCTTTGATCGCTGATCTGAAATATGATACGTCACAATTCAATTTAAAAACCCGGCAGTTTGAAGAAAAATTTCCATTCTTTGATTCCTTGTTTGTATTTTTTAATAACCCCGAAAAATTCAACAATAAGCTGCCTTATAAATACTGGAAGCAAACAGAATTAATTTCCGCAACTTATATACCTGCTGAACCAACACTTCAGCAATTAAAATCCTCCGGCAATTTCAGGCTGTTATCAAATAAAAAAGTGTTAGACAGTATGCTCGTGTATGAAAGTCATATTAACGGCAGCTATCTGCTACAAACCAATTATGTGTTGGAGTTCTATAAGCGGCAGTTGCAGACAAAAGAGAAATATTTCGACAATACCAATTTCAATCGTTACCTGGATGACCGTTACCAGGGCAAAATAGACAGCTCAGACGATTATAGCCTCATTTTAATGCTAACGGACAAGGTACATATAAAGGAAATATACAATCTATATATAACAGTTAAGTCCACCAATCTTTATTATATTGATCAGTTAAAAGCAAGAAGAGATGAAGCAGGAAGACTATTGACGCTTATTCAAAAAGAGTATGATCTGAAATAAATATTTATGGAAGTACATGCACATGCTCATACTGAAAGAAAAAAATGGACGCATTATTTCTGGGAGTTCCTAATGTTATTCCTTGCAGTCTTCTGTGGATTCTTAGCAGAGAACCAACGGGAGCATATGGTAGAACATCAGCGGGAAAAAGAATATATGATCACCATGCTGGAAGATCTGAAAGCAGATATTCCTTTACTTGATTCAACAATAAAAGATTGGAATGAGGTACACAAAAGTATTGACTCCGTTACCGATGCCATTTCACTTCCGATCACAGGAACGGATCTTTTAAAAGTTTACCGGCATATCAATGAAGCCCTGAATGTTTGGAGCTTTACTTACAATGACAGAACTATCACCCAGCTTAAAAACTCGGGGGGTTTTCGCATGATACGGAATAAGGAAGTTGCCGGAAAAATAATTGCTTATGATCAGTTCAATAACGATGCTGTTAAGAACATCTTCTTATTTCATTCTAAATTTTATGAAAATGCGACTCCCCTGCGAAGCAAGGTTTTAGCAGAAAATATAATTACAGAAATATATAAAGTATACAAAAACACACCGGCGCCTTATTCGGCAAATCCATGGATAGACAGCATGATCAAAAAAAACAATATACCATTGCCGGTTGATATTCAAACTTCGCAAATGTTTGAATTCCGGAATTCATTAATAGCTCTCAAAAGAGATTATGCGTCCAACATGACCTGGGGCTATAATCATTTACAGAAATTAATTAATGAACTGATAAAGGTGATCCAAAAAAACTATCACCTGGATTAAGCAGAACTTAGCCTGACGCTGTTTTTAATGAAGTGGTCCTTTGAACTAATTCCAAAACTTTTGGATCATCTTTTATCCCGATCATCATTGGGTATTCTAAATAATAATAGATCGTATTTAAATTTTTATTGATGCAACTACTTATATATTGAAAAGTTTTTTCCTTATCGCCTAATGCCCACCAAACCATTAGCAGGTCACCGTCCATTGCCAGTTCCGGTTCTTCTCTTTGCCGCTGTTCAAGTTTACTGATATATTCCAATGCTTTTTCTTTTTGTCCAAGCTTAGCATATGCATAACCAAGCGGCGCCAAACTTTTGAGCGGATGATTAGCCAGCTGATGTACTTCCTGGAAAAACTCCAGCGCTTTTTTCCAATCACCTTGCATTCCCACACACCAGCCTTTCATTTCAATAGCAAGTCTCATTTTTGGATTTATCTCCAATTGTTTTTCTGCAATATGATAAGCTTTATCATAATACTCCGCCATTGCATAAGCTTCACCTAAATAATTATTGATAACGGGAGAAAGAGGGTCGATCTCCAGGGCTTTTTCCAAAACTTTTACTGCTTCCTCTTTTTTTCCGGTTACTATATAATAATAACCAAGTAATCTATAGGTCTCTGTATAAGCTGGATTCAGTTGCAGTGCTTTTTGCAATGAATCATAAGCTGCCTGCCA
>VBAS01000032.1:14422-15928 GCA_005882975.1 Bacteroidota bacterium
TGCCATTTCTTTTCATAAAACAAATGGACCCTCGCTTTGGCAATATGACTTTCTGCAATGCTATCATCAAGCTTCAATGCTTTATCGCTGTATTGATCGGCAAATCCGAATGCCTTATCGGGCTTTAATTGGCCAGTTGCACCAAGGTTTGAATAAGCGACCGCCATCATTGCATAAGCTTGTGCATAGCCCGCTTCTAATTCAATTGCCTGCTGAAAACATTCAATTGCCTTGTACGTGTCAACCGGCGTAAGTTTATTCCAGTAATGCAATCCTTTTAAGTAAAGTGTATAAGCATTTATGTTTTTGGTGGAAGTTTTTACAAGATGTTCTTTTTTTCCAGCCAATGATAAATTTTCACGAAGACGATTAGCAATTATATTACTGATCTCATCCTGCACCTGGAAAATATCGGAAAGATCACGGTCATAGTTTTCACTCCATACATTATAACCATCGGCTGCATTTATTAATTGTGCAGTTATGCGGACCCTGTTTGATGCTTTGCGAACACTGCCTTCCAGGATTTTATCTACGTTCAATTTAACGGATATCTCACGAACATCATCCAGTTTGCCCTTGAATGCAAATGCTGAAGTACGGGAAGTGACTTGCAATCCTTCCACTTTCGTCAGCGAGTTCAGTAACTCTTCTGTAATGCCATCGCTGAAATATTCATTTTCCGGATCGCCGCTAAGATTTACAAATGGTAAAACAGCCAAACGATTTTCAGGTGGTTTTGTTTTTCCTTTTAATTCATCACGGGAGGGTATTACTAAACCTTTATTTGCTACGGCAAATAGGCGAACTGGTAGTTTTACATTTTTTAATTCAAAATATCCTAGTTCCTGGAGCGAAATGTCGTTCTGATTTTTTACTTCATCAGCCACTTTCTCAGAAATGAAAATGCTGGCGGGTACCGCAAGCGATTCGATTCTTGAAGCAAGATTTACACCGTCGCCATAAATTGTTTCATCCTCTATTGAAACATCACCCGTGTGCAAACCAATTCGCAGATCAACTGTTGGTTCCTGCTTCAATTGTTTTTGAATTTCAATAGCGCTGTTCACTGCATCAATAGCACTGGAAAAAATACTGAGAGCTCCATCGCCATTAAATTGAAGGATCTTCCCATTATAATTTTTTATGGTTGTATCCAGCACTTCTTTAAGGTGTTTTTGCTTGGCTTTTGCCAATTGCTCATTTTCCTGCATCAGGGCTGTGTATCCTGCCATATCCACAAACATTATTGCTGCCAGTTGTCGCATAAAAAAAAAGAATACGAAAATAAGGAGAATGTCTGTTTGGTTTGCAAGCCAGAATGGGAATTAAAAAATCCATCTGGTAATTTGCAAGTGCTAACTTTAAAGCTGTAGCCGAACCGCCGCTTTTACAGCAACCAAAACTATACTCAACCGAACATGGAAGTACACCACCATTCTCATCTCGCCTCAGGCGAGACTCATACAGAAAGAAAAAAATGGAATCATTATTTCTGGGAGTTCT
>VBAS01000032.1:15975-19072 GCA_005882975.1 Bacteroidota bacterium
CTGGAACACATGATAGAAAAGAAAAGAGAAAAACAATATATAGGATCATTGTTGAAAGACCTGGAGTTTGATACACTCCGGTTTGGGAAAACGATCACAAGGCTTCAACAGAAAATACCATATTACGATTCGGTTCTTTCTTTTTTGAAAAATCCTTTGTTGTATAATAACAGCCTGCCATTCAGGTTTTATATTAAAACCAATCTTGAACAATTTTATTCGCCGGCAAATTCTACCCTTGAACAGTTGAAAGGTTCGGGAAATTTACGGTTAATACATAAGCAAACTATTATTGACAGTATAGTATATTATGACTCCCGCATCAACGGCGCTTATAAAAACCAGGTTGAATATGTAATTGAAGGGAATAAAAGATTGATCCATGCTGTTGAAACTATTTTTGATTTTACAAATTTCAACCGGTTTATAAATGATGTATTTGCAGATACTACCGCAAGTAATGAATCGGATTACGATAAAAAATTATTTACCAATGACAGGGCCGCTCTCCAGGCTGTTTATAATACTTATATAAGTACAAAAGCAACAGACGTTTTTTATATTCAATCGATTATATCAACAAGGAAGATAGCATCGGGTTTGATTTTATTTTTAAAAAAAGAATATCACCTGGAATAATTTTTTATGGAAGTACATGCACATACACACACTTCAAGAAAAAAATGGACCCATTATCTCTGGGAGTTTTTAATGTTATTCCTCGCTGTGTTTTGTGGATTCCTGGCAGAAAATCAGCGGGAGCACATGATAGAACACCAGCGGGAAAAGGAATACATAAGCTCCCTGATAAAAGATGTGGAGTTGGATATAGCCTCACTAAAACTGTCACTTGGCGTCCGCAAAAGGTATATCAATTATTATGATTCACTTGTGTTTTTACTGAAACAAAATGATAAAAACACATTAAATGATATTTATTATTATGCAAGGTTTCTTGGGAGAATGGATGAGTTTAAATATCATGACAGGACGATTCAACAATTAAAGAGTTCAGGAAGTTTAAGACTTATCCGGAACAAAAAAGTTGCTGATAGTATTGTTATTTATGATAATGAGGTCATAAAGGAAGTTTTAAATCAACAGGAACGTGAAAATAATGTCAGGCTTGACATTTACTATACAAGTATTGGTAAAGTGCTCGATGGATATGTATGGAATGAAATGGTAGATGATAAGGGTATAATATCCCGTTATAAAGGTGATCCGCCTCCGCTTGCCACCACGCCAGGGGATATCAATGAATTTGTTATTAAAGTGATCTACATAAAAACTTCCTATCGTCTTACAAATAAAACAATTGAAACAGCTATTACCGTTGCCGAAGGATTAATTGCTCTTTTTAAAAAAGAATATCACCTGCAATAAAATAAATATGGAAGTACATGCGCACACCCACACCGAAAGAAAAAAATGGACACATTATTTCTGGGAATTTCTCATGTTGTTTCTCGCTGTATTCTGCGGTTTCCTTGCAGAGTACCAGTTAGAGCATATTATAGAAAACCAGCGGGAGAAAAAATATATCGGATCGTTTATTGAAGATCTTAAAGCTGATACAGCTTTTATTACCCAGTATGTAAAGGTCAAGATCCAGAAAAGACAAGATCATGACTCATTGATATGGTACCTTAACTCACCAAATCCAAACCAATATGGCCAAAGAATTTATCTTTTAGCCCGTCAGTTAACCCGTACTTCTAATTTTTTTCCTGCTGACGGAACTATCAAGCAATTAAAGAACTCCGGCGGACTGCGATTAATAAAAAACCAACAGGCTTCTGACAGCATCATGGCATACGACCAGGCGATCGACAGAATATTGCTTACACAAAGCAGGCAGGAAAATGAGATCATTACAATAAGACCAATGATGGGAAAATTAATGGATCCGAATGTGCTGGAAACAATGGTTTATGGAGATGTTATTCATCCACCATCGGGAAACCCGGCTTTGCGAACAGTAAATAAAGAATTTATTCTTGATTTTATTTATGCTATTCACCAGTTAAAAGGCAGTGATGCATTGAATGCGGTTCGTTTAAAGCAATTAAAAGAAAGAGCAATTGGGATTATTCTTTTCTTAAAGAAAGAGTACCATCTTAAATAAATTTTATGGAAGTACATAGCCACACTCATACACCAAGGAAAAAATGGACGCATTATCTCTGGGAGTTTCTTATGCTATTTCTTGCGGTGTTCTGTGGATTTTTGGCGGAGTATCAGTTGGAACATATGATAGAAAGAGACCGGGAGAAAAAATTTATTCAAACATTTATTGAAGATCTGAAAATTGATACGGCCTCGATCAATGCGAATTTACTTTTTCAAAAGAGAAGAAGGACTCAATTGGACTCCTTAACTTATTTATTGCGTGAGCAAAAAATAAAAGGATACGAAAATGAACTTTACTACCTGGGAAGGATCCTGGTAAGAACAACCCGTTTTCAAAGCAACGACAGGACAATTACTCAATTAAAATTTTCTGGCTCATTGCGGTTGATAAGAAATGAAAATGCAGCAGACAGCATCATTTCCTATCAAAAATTAGTGGACTATATCTTGCAAAATATAGATGATGAACGTCTTGAAAGAAGAGCAGTAGATCCAATACTTGCCCGCATTTTTAATCCCTTTGTATTTGATAAAATGTTGGATGAATATAATAATATAAATAAGCCAGTTAATAATCCACCGTTAAGGTCTTATGACGTATCTGATCAGTTGGATCTGGCTTACTCTATTAACCTCCTCAAAGGAAGTAATATAATCATCAGAACCAGGCTTGAGCGATTAAACGAAAAGGCAAGGAACACGATCGAATTTTTAAAAAAGGAGTACCATCTTAAATAAATTTTATGGAAGTACATGCACACACACATACTCCAAGAAAAAAATGGTTTCATTATTTCTGGGAATTCTTTATGCTTTTCCTTGCAGTTACGCTTGGTTTTTTTGTAGAGAATCAGCGGGAGCACTTTATTGAAGACCAACGGGAAAAAAAATATGCCCAATCACTTTACAGTGACCTAAAATTAGATACCGCCCGGGTGAGTTTTATTAAGTCCGTCAAATTGTG
>VBAS01000033.1 GCA_005882975.1 Bacteroidota bacterium
GCAATTGGAAATGCAGACTCCACCTCTTGTTCCTTTACGGATCGGTATTCATACCGGTGATGTGCTCGTAGATGATAATAATGTATACGGCGATGGAGTAAACATTGCATCAAGAATGGAATCATTTGCAGTGCCCGGCAGTATTTTTATTTCAAGCAAAGCTTATGATGATATAAAAAACCAAAAAGAAGTTTCTGCTATTTCCATGGGAAGATATTTATTAAAGAACGTAAAAGAACAAATGGAAATTTTTGCGATCAGTAATCCTGGACTTGTAATTCCCGATGCTGAGATACTTGAAGGCAAAGGCGAAGTGGTTCGTCAAAAAAATATTCTTGTTTTGCCCTTTGTAAATATGAGCAATGATCCTGACCAGGAATATTTCAGTGATGGATTGACGGAAGAGATCATTTCTAATTTATCAAAGCTAAAAGACACGAAAGTGATCTCACGTACCACTTCGATGAAATATAAAAACACAACGAAGGATACAAAAACTATCGGCAAAGAAGCAGGAGCTGATTTTATCCTGGAAGGAAGTGTAAGGAAGGCAGCAAACAATTTACGGATCACAGCACAATTCATTGATGCATGTCGGGACGTTCACCTTTGGGCGCAAAGTTTTCGCGGCACACTTGATGACATCTTTGATATACAGGAAGACGTATCAGTAAAAATTGTAGAAGCCTTGCGGTTACAATTAAGCAGCGAAGAAAAAGTAACACTGCGAAAAAGATATACAGATAATACAGAGGCTTATCAATTGTATTTGCAGGGAATGTTCTTTTGGAAGAAAAGAAATGAACAGGGCCTGACATTAGCTATAAAATATTTTGAAAGAGCTCTGGAAAAAGACCCTGATTACGCATTGGCATGGGCCGGTATTGCTGATACACTTAGCCTGATGGGAGAATACACGAATCTTTCAAGAAGAGATCTTTATCAAAAACAAATGGATGCAGTTCATAAGGCACTTGAAATTGATCCGCAACTTGCAGAAGCACATATATCACTTGCCATTTCATTAATGTTGAATGACTGGGATTGGGCAGGTGCTGAAAGAGAATTTAAATTGGGTTTACAACTTGATCCTAAAAATGCGACAGGCCATCACTGGTATGCCGAACTTCTTTTATTTACAGGAAAACCCAAAGAAGCATTTAAAGAGATCGATATTGCTGTTGAACTTGATCCGATATCACAAGGAATATTAAAAGATAAAGGGATCTTTCAATATTATTTGGGGCAATATGATGAAGCCATAGAAACTGCATTGACAACATTGGAAATTGATCCCGGTTTTGTTCCCGTTCATCGTCTTATTTCACTTGCTTATACGGGTAAAGGGATGTATCAAGAAGCGATCACTGAAACCATTAAATGGGGAAGCCTTACTGGTAATAAGATCAAAACAGATGTTGCACTTGCACATATTTATGCAGTATCAGGCCAGGAAGATGAAGCAAGAAAAATTATTGAGAATACGGGTATAGAAAAAATACTGAGTTCAAATGATTATCGTGGTGTTGCATTAGTATATACTGCACTTGGTGAAACGGATGAAGCTTTTGAATGGCTTGAAAAAAGTTATCACATGCATGAAGAGTCTTTATGCAGTATTGGTATCGATCCTAAATTTGATTCGATTCGCGATGATCCACGATTTAATGAGATATTAAAAAAGGTGGGTTTAAGCTCAAAATCATATGTAAGATCAACTAGTAAATCCTGATCCAAAATCAGAAATCTAAATTTCAAAATCCCCTTTCTCCCCCTATCTTTGCCGACCTCCATATAAAATGATGGAGCATTAAACTGTTTAAGAATCAACACTTATGGACAAATTGATTTACCTGGTTCCCGTGATGGGATTAATCGGTTTACTCTACACTTTTATCAAATTCAATTGGGTTTCAAAGCAAGACGCCGGTAACGAGCGGATGAAAGAGATCAGCACTTATATTGCTGAAGGCGCCATGGCTTTTTTGAGAGCTGAATGGAAAATACTGGGCTACTTCGTTGTGATCGTTGGAATATTGCTTGCAGTAATGGCTACTACCAATCCTCATGGTCATTGGTTGATCGCGGGTGCATTTGTAGTAGGTGCTGTGTTTAGCGCCACTGCTGGTTATATCGGGATGAGAGTTGCAACGAAAGCGAATGTGAGAACTGCACAAGCTGCCCGTACAAGTTTGAGCAAAGCATTATCGGTTTCTTTTACCGGTGGCTCAGTAATGGGTCTTGGTGTGGCAGGTCTTGCTGTATTAGGATTGAGCGGATTGTTCATAGTTCTTAAAATGTATTTTGTTCCAACCGGAGCACCTGTAAGCGGGCCGGAGATGCTAATGACGATCGAGGTACTTACTGGTTTTTCTTTGGGCGCTGAATCAATAGCATTATTTGCCCGTGTCGGTGGTGGTATATATACAAAAGCAGCTGATGTTGGTGCTGACCTTGTTGGTAAAGTAGAAGCAGGCATTCCTGAAGATGATCCTCGTAATCCTGCAACCATTGCAGATAACGTTGGTGATAATGTTGGTGACGTAGCTGGGATGGGAGCCGATCTTTTCGGTTCTTATGTTGCTACTGTTCTTGCAACCATCGTTCTCGGTCAGCAAACTATTGTAACCGGCGACGATGGTTTAGGTGGCATGTCCCCTATTCTTCTTCCAATGTTAATTGCCGGTATTGGAATTTTATTTTCAATAGCAGGTACATGGTTTGTCCGCATAAGCGACTCAGCAGGTATAAATACAAATAGTGTTCAAAAAGCTTTGAACATGGGTAACTGGGGTTCTATTGTTCTTACTGCTATCGCTGCAATTGGACTTGTTTATTGGATACTTCCAGAAACAATGTCGCTTCGTGGACATGAATTTACAAAGACAGGTGTGATGGGAGCCATCGCTGTTGGACTTGCAGTGGGCACTTTAATGAGTATCATCACGGAATATTATACTGCCATGGGTAAAAGACCTGTATTGTCGATCGTTCGTCAATCAGGAACTGGTCATGCAACAAATGTTATCGGTGGTCTTGCGGTAGGTATGGAATCTACATTCCTTCCTATTCTTGTTCTTGCAGCTGGTATTTGGGGTTCTTATGAGTGTGCTGGTTTATATGGTGTATCAATTGCTGCCGCTGGTATGATGGCAACAACTGCTATGCAATTAGCTATCGATGCATTCGGCCCAATTGCTGACAACGCAGGGGGTATTGCTGAAATGAGTGAATTGCCAAAGGAGGTTCGTGAAAAAACAGATGTGCTAGATGCTGTTGGTAATACAACTGCTGCTACTGGAAAAGGATTTGCAATTGCTTCTGCAGCATTAACTGCACTTGCGTTGTTTGCAGCCTTTGTTGGAGTATCCGGCATCACAGGTATTGATATTTATAAAGCAAATGTTCTTGCTTCCTTATTTGTTGGGGGCATGATACCATTTATATTTTCTTCATTGGCTATTCGTGCAGTAGGTGAAGCTGCGATGGCAATGGTGCAGGAAGTAAGAAGACAATTCAAAACTATCCCAGGCATTATGGAAGGAACAGGAAAGCCTGAATATGATAAATGTGTTGCCATCTCTACAGAAGCATCAATTAAAAAAATGATGCTGCCAGGTGCTATTGCAATTGTTTCTCCATTGATCATTGGTTTTATGCCGGGTCTTGGCGCCGAAGCATTAGGTGGTTTTCTTGCTGGTGCAACAGTAAGTGGTGTATTAATGGGAATGTTCCAAAATAATGCTGGTGGTGCATGGGACAACGCTAAAAAAAGTTTTGAGAAAGGCGTTGAGATCAACGGAGAGATCTATTATAAGAAATCAGAGCCGCATAAAGCATCGGTAACAGGTGACACTGTTGGTGATCCTTTCAAAGACACTTCAGGACCTTCAATGAATATTTTGATTAAATTGATGTCGATTGTATCTTTGGTCATCGCTCCTACTCTAGCGCAAATAAGTAATGCAAAAAAAAGTAATGCAGCAGTATCTCAAAAAAATGAAATTAAACCTGTCGCAATCGTAACCAAAACTAATTCGGCAAACACAGTTGAGTATAAATAATTAAACGATCTAATCAGAACCATTACTTAAGTCCTGCTGTTTCTACAGCGGGACTTAGTTTTTTATACAGCTATACAAACATTCATCGTAACCTTTTAACCGTTCATCCGTCCTATTGTTAATCCATGTTAAATAAAATTAAATTTGGTAAAGGAATTATGGTCGTACGAAATAAGTCGTATATTCGGGTTATAAAAGATTAAAATCATGGCAACTACCCGTTATATTAAACCCACTGAAAGCGAATTGGAGATCTTACAAGTTCTATGGAAAAAAGGCCTTGCTACAGTTCGTGAAGTGCATGAAGAATTAGCTGCATTAAAAGATGCTGGTTATACAACCACACTTAAGTTGATGCAGATAATGAATGAAAAGGGTTTAGTAAAAAGAGATGACAGTATGCGTACCCATGTGTACCAGGCAGCAGTGAGTAAGGAAAAAACACAAAAACATTTATTAGGAAAAATGATCGATTCACTTTTTGGAGGCTCTCCCACTCAACTTGTGATACAAGCCTTGGGTGAAAGTAAAGCCACACCGGAAGAACTAGAGAAGATCCAGGAGATGATCGATAATTTGAAAAGCAAATAAGATTTGTCTTCATGAACCAGGTAAACTTTCTGCAATCACTTGGATGGTCGTTGATCAATAGCCTTTGGCAAATGGCTTTGCTCTGGGTGGTTTATCAGATTATTACTGTTTCTTTTCATAAGTTGAGACCTGCACATAAAACATCTTTAGCGACGCTGTTGACTTTCTCTGGATTTGCATGGTTTGTTTATACACTTATTACTTCATTAGTATCACAAACAAATTCAATTACATTGTTCTATAACACAGGATTGATCAGCGACAATACCCGGAAATACTTTGCAAGTAAAATTTTACCATACGCATCGCTTATTTATCTCGTTGTTTTAATAGCCCCTGTTTGGCAATTTATCCGCAACTACAGGTTTGTGCAAATGATTCGTAATACCGGGATTAAGAAAATGGATGTTGCCTGGAAAATGTATGTAAAGAGAACTTCGGTAGCGATGGGTATTGCAAGAGATGTGAAGATCTGGTTATCAGAATGGGTAACATCCCCGGTTACTATTGGTTATTTGAAACCGATCATATTGATCCCGGTTGCGGCGATCAATAATTTAACGCCTCATCAATTAGAAGCTGTTATTCTTCATGAATTAAGCCATATATACAGGTATGATTATTTCTTAAATCTTATCCTGAGTTTTATAAAAACCGTTTTATATTTTAATCCCTTTGTAAAACTTTTAGTGAAGAGTGTTGAAAAAGAAAGAGAACATAGTTGCGATGAAATGGTTTTACAGTTCCAATACAAGCCGGGAGAGTATGCTTCTGCCTTATTAAGGTTAGAACAGAATAAGCATCGCCAAATGGTGATGGCTGCAGCAGGCAAAAATCACGACCTGTTGAATCGTATTGAATCCATACTTGGCATGAGGAATAAAGGATGGAATCCTGCAAGACAGCTATCTATTGCTTTTCTTACTATGCTTGGTGTTGCTTTACTTAATTTTTTTGTTTCTGTAAATAACCAAGAACCTAAACAAGGATTATATACGCTTTCAAATGAATTGAGTCCTTATTATTTTCTAAATGGTAAAAAAACTGTTTTAAATAACTTCAGTATTGCCAAAGTTTCAACCGCTAAAAATAATTTAAAGAAAAACACCGCAGTTAAACATACTGGAGATGTTTTTAGCTCTGAAAATTTAGTTGCAGATGAACCGACTGCTCCGCAATTTGTGAATGTAGGTTACTCAGTTCCCGTAGAACCTGAACTTGCTCCTGACGAAGAATGCAAAGTGAAGGAAGCAGTGGATGCAACGAAGAAAATTTTACAGGAAAGTGAATGGAAGGCCATGGAAAAAAATTATGCAGATGCCTTTAGCACTGCAGAAAAAACCCAGTTGAAATCAGAATACAATTCCGAGATAGTTGACAAAGTTAACTGGAACAAACTCGAAGAGCAGCTGCGTCTCTCCTATTCGCAGATCAACTGGGAAGATGTAAATCAGAAACTAAACACTTCGCTTTTTCAAATAAAACTTG
>VBAS01000034.1 GCA_005882975.1 Bacteroidota bacterium
CCGGCAAAACACCACTTGTCACAAAACTTAAATCAGGAAGCGGGTTCTTTAGCAAAGAAAGCTACACAGTGGTAATGACCTGCAAAGGCTTTGAAAAAAGAACGATCAACCTTGAGTGTACAGTTAATGGCTGGTACTTTGGTAATCTCCTCTTCGGTGGATTGATCGGTATGTTAATTGTCGACCCTGCAACTGGTGCCATGTACAGACTTGAGAAAAAAGATATCTATGAAGTGTTCAAAGATGATAAGACCAGTCAGTTAAAGATCCTTGATATAAATGATATTCCGCTTGAGTGGAAAACTAATATAGTAGAATTATAATAAATGATTCTGTCTATCGGTAAAGAATAACCCCAAGCCAAATAAACCAAAGGGGAAATGAACCAGTTTGATGACTTTTGGAAAGATTGGAAAAAGGAACGCTACAAACTAAATCCCAAATCAAGAACAACTGCAAGGGTTATTTTTCTCATATTGCTTTTTGTATTAGCAATAGCTATTGCAAGGGCTGTTATTTTACTTACTTAATAACGTGGGCTAATAAAAAGCCCTCCGGTGGAAACCGAAGGACTATCTTAATGTTTATATCAAAAAACATTAACCATTAAATCTTATTTTATAAAAAATGGGGGACAAGAGTATTTAACTCGAATCAACCATATCCATAAAATTGAGATTTATTCGCAAATGATATTTACATAATTATTGAAAAAGTTTATATAATTCACACATTTATGATCGTGGTCTAACAAGTATATAGTCACCCATCAAGGCAAAAAGAAAAATGTTTAAATTTTATTCTGAGGTTACCACGAGAGTTTCTTCTTTCTTAATTATAAAAGCCTGGTTAAATACAAATCCTTTACCCATTGCTTTAAAGCTGATCTTTGAAAATTCATCTTTTGGCATTTTGTATCTCTTTGTAAAAGAGTTTCCGGAAATAATTTCTTCATACACGGTATTACCGGTATGATCCATAATTTTCAATGTGCATCCTTTAGCAGGAACATCAGTGAAAAGAAGATCAAATACCAGGAAATTATTTTCCACTCCCATAAACTGAACTTTGTTGGTTCCCTCTGTTTTCAAATAACTTTCTGGCTGGTTTTGCGAATAAGATGATCCGGCGCAGAAAGTAAAAAACACAATGATGATTGCTTTTAAGAACACGAATTTGATTGATTTCATAAAAAGGTTTTTGATTTTGATTTGATAAAACAAAATTCAAACACCACAGTTAACTGACTGTAAACTGCCGGTTAATTACCGGTGATGAGATTATTCTCTTATTATGAAATCTTATTAGTTGTGATTTTTGTAACAGCTATTTGTTCCTTCTTCTAGTTGAAAACAAAATAAAGGCTCCAGATTCAGGTTGCATCTCAATAAGAGCTTTTTGATACATATTTTCTTCAATAAGCTTTGATTGTTCTCCTGCAATATCTTTTGGAATAAGTCCACTAACTAAATACCAATGTCCTCCTTCAGGTGGTATTAATTCGAGTTTTGTTATTTCCTCTGAAAATGATTTGTCATAATAGACTGTTGATTGATCATTTAAAGTTGGAATCCAGGACTCAGCACCTTTGCCAAACAAATATTCAAATTTTTGATACACTTGATTTTTAATTCGAACTCGAACTTGTTGCATACCTGGTGCTGGATTGGGACGGAATGGATGCACTACCCTTCTTAAAATTGGATTCATTCTTCCTTCAATGTACCAATCCGCCAATAACTCTCGTCCTCCTTCATCATTCTCTACACCTTCTACACGACACCAATACGATTTTTTAGCTTTATTCAAATTAGAAAGACAATCAGAAGGATGCGATGGAAGAGTGTCAAATATAAATACATGAACATCTGCTCTAAACGAATGAATTTTTCCTATGGCTGATGGGAGTTCGAAATAAAGAACTTCCTCGTTAGCTGGATCACCGTCTTGATATTGGCAAAAAGCTAGTATTGTTTGTTTACTTTCGAAATCCTTAGGAATATCCTTTGTTTTTTGAGTCAAGCCTTCCATGAATTGAAATGTCCACCAAGTATAAGCCTCTTTCATTGTTGGATTATAAGAAATGGCTTCTATTCTGGCTTGCTCAATATGATTTCGAATTTTTTTAAACTCAGGATGATCAATATCCCCTTCAAGCATAATTGAAGCTTCTCCATTTAAGCCCATTAATGCAAAGCCGGTAACATTGTGTGAACCCACAAATGCACATGCTGTTTTATCATCATTTTCAAAATAATAAATCTTGCTGTGCAACATAGGGTGATAGCGGTAAAAAGGATGCTTGGCACCAGATTTTGTCATTCTTGTATGACCTAAATGAATATATAAATTATTATTAGGAACACCGAATCCGATTAATCGATCTAATGCTTCATAAGCTTTGTAAGTGCCAGCACCGACAACTAAAACATCTAAAGCAGACGGGTTTGTACTTAAACTGTTTTCCAAAACTTTGATACCTTCCACAGTCGCAAAGCCAGTAATAATTTTTATCTTAATCGCATTTGAAATTTTTTGGTTCAGTAAGCTAGCGATCTCCGATTGAGGAGTTCCGAATAAAACTGTTGAATTGAGAGCCATAGTTATTATTGAACTTGGTTTGAAAGAAGATCCTAACATATGTCATAAACCCTACTGTTTATTATGGATTTATCCCCGGCTGCTTTCCCTTTTGCCAAAGTGTATCAAAAATAAACTCCTTATAACGCCGTTGAAAATCTTTGTCAGTTGAGAATTTTTTGAAAATCTCTGTTTGCGTAAACAGATATTGTTGCATCAATTCTTCAAGCCTTTTATCTGAAGATATTTTCGCATTCTGCCGGTCTGGCGATGTTATAATTGCATCCATCACTTTCTCATCGGCTTTCATATCGGCTGGAATTTGTTGTGTAAGGATTTTATTTACTTTATCCTTATCTGTCCAATCAATGTCACCAAAGCGATGATTAAATAATTTGAGAATATTTTCAAGTGAGTCAAATTCCGGTTCGGGTTTTCCACCTTTTACACCAACAGGAATTGGATTTAATATCCCCGGATTGTCTTCTAGAGTAATTTTTTCAGTTCCTTGCTTTGAAGGACGATAACTGTCCATGTTAATTGTTTCGAGAATACCTGCAGCTAAGTCTTCATTATCTTCAATTACTAGCTTGGGTGTCAGTAATTTTAAAAACCACCAGAGCTGCTCCCAATATGGATTATTAAAATCAAGCAGACGGGAAAGATAGCTGTATGTTCTGAGGAAAGATTTGGCTTTGACTTTAAAATCTATTTGTTTATCTGCATTTAATTCATGTTTAAAAATATGAGCTGATGTATCCAAAATAGGATCGAGCAAAGTTCTTTCTGAGTTAGCGCTGTATTTCGCAAAGAAGTCGGTTACTGTTTCTTTATTATAAATTTCAAATTTCCCTAAAGCATCTTCAAGATCGTTGAGCTTATTTGGATTGGTTTCTTCACTCAAAAGAGTCGCAGTATAATATGGGTTGAAAGCTTCTTTTATTTCCGCAGCAGTATTATAAAAGTCTAGCACAAACGTGTCCTTCTTATTAGGCTTGTATGCCCGCTTAAGCCGTGATAAGGTTTGCACTGCTTGTACATCCTTTAGTTTTTTGTCAACATACATTGTATGCAACAGCGGCTGGTCAAAACCGGTTTGAAATTTATTAGCAACTATCAAAAAACGATATTGGGATTTTTTAAAATTCTTAGGAATATCATTTTTATAGCTTTCAAAATTGTTCATGCTCACCTCATTGTACTCTATTCCTTTGTATGTCTTTTTACCTGAAAATGCTACTATAGCTTTGTAAGGTGACTTTATTTCTTTCAGATAGGCATCAAAAGCTTGTTTGTATTTTATAGCTGCCACTATACTTTTTGTTACCACCATTACCTTTGCTTCACCATTGATGAGATGACGCACATCACGATGAAAATGATCAATCATGATCTTTGCTTTTTCGCCGATGGCAAATTCATCACCCTCCACATACGACCGCAGTTTCTTTTGAGCCTGCCGGGTTTCAAATTCAGGATTGTTTTCTACTGATTTAATAAGCTTATAAAATGAACTGTAAGTAGTATAATTGCTGATTACATCTAAAATGAATTCTTCCTCAATCGCTTGCTTCATTGAATACAGGTGGAATGGATCAAATGCCGTCTTTTCTTGCCCGTCTTTAAAATACTTACGAGGTACACCAAAAGTTTCCAGGGTTTTATTTTTCGGAGTGGCAGTGAAGGCAAAATAAGAGCCATTCTTTATCATCTTGCGGTTCTCAATCAATGCATTGATCTTATCTTCCAATGATTGTTCTTCTTCATCCTCTTCATTTTCATCCTGCTTATCTGATAACACAGCATTCATCTTTGCTGCCGATTCACCGCTTTGGCTACTATGCGCTTCATCAATGATGATGGCAAACTTTAATGAGCCCAGTTCCTGCATTTCATCTAGCAGATGAGGAAAAGTTTGTACAGTGGTGATAATAACTTTTTTTCGGTTAGCAATAGCATCTCTTAACTGACTTGTTTTACTTGCGCCTTCACCGGTGATAGCTTCAACGATACCAGCCTGTGGGGAGAATTGTTTTACGGCGTCACGCAATTGTTTATCTAAAACTGTTCTGTCTGTAACAATCACTACTGAATCAAAAATATGATTGGTGCCGCCGAGATCAAATAGACCATGAAGCTGGTGAGCCAACCATGCAATTGAATTGGTTTTTCCTGAGCCGGCAGAATGTTGTATCAAATATTTTTGGCCGACGCCGTTTCGTTTAGCATGATCGAGTATAAGCCGCACAGATGTCAACTGGTGGTAACGAGGAAAGATCATTTTCTTTTTCACCTTATCAGTATCTTCATTTTTTTCTTCTGCTATTTGTGCAAACTTATCAATGATATTGCTCAATGAATTTTTAGTAAGCACTTGCTCCCAGAGATAATATGTTTTAAAACCATTTTGGTTTATTGGATTACCTGCGCCAAAAGGCCCAATGGGTTTCCCATCATTCAACCCTTTATTAAAAGGAAGAAAATCAGTTTGCTTACCACGCAAATGGGAACTCATAAAAACTAATTCCGTATCCGCGGCAAAATGCACCATGCAACGGGCAAAAGAAAAGAGCTTTTCTTTTGGATCACGGTCATTTTGATATTGTCTAATTCCATGATGAACTGTCTGTCCACTTAACGGATTCTTTAGTTCCATTGTCATCAGCGGAATACCGTTGAGAAAAATGGTAAGATCAAGCCGGTTCTCATTATCAAGACTGTATTTAAGTTCCTGAGTTACGGAAAAAATATTGGCTTCATACTTCGCTGCATCTTTTGTGTTATAGCTACTGGATGGCTTGCGATAAAAAAGATCAATCGTTTTATCAAAATGCTTAATGCCTTTACGGAGTGTTTCAATTAATCCATCTATTCTCAACTTTTCATCCAGGCGAACAAGAAAATTTCGTTCTCCTTTTTTCTGAATCATTTCATAAGCTTCTTTCTGTGTAGCTTCAATAAAAGAAAAAAGCTGTTTAGAATTAAGGCAAAATTCACGGTCAAAATCAGTAGGGCTGGATTCAACATATTTATACTCCTTCACCAAATAATTGGCGATAAACCTTTGAAAACCTCGTTCTGATGTATCGGTGAATTGAAATAGCATGTATCGTCTATAATTATTCTTCGTTTGAAATATCTTCCTCCACAAATTCTTCTTCAGGGAAATCGACTTTTAAATTTGCAAATGAAAAGTGAGAAACATCAATAATTCCTGTTACAGCATCTGTTACCAATCGGTGTTTATATTCTTGTAAAAGTCCAGCATCTTTGAATGTCTTACCTATTAGAAATTGCCCTAATTTCATAATTTTATTTACAGAGTAAATTCTATTATCTAAGTATTTGACAATTTTGTCTTGTTCTTCAATCGGCGGAACTATGCTATACATTCTTTTGAAATCGGAATATCTAAGCGGAATTTGTCCGTCCGCAATTCCATAAGAAAATCTTTCTACATAGTTTTTATAAAATTCTGTTCTAAAGAGATAGTGGAAAAATTTTTGATTAATTATAATATTCCGTCTTGGTTTCAGAACTGTGCAGGCAGGACTTACAATGCCTTTGTAACTACTGTAGCCTGATGCACCTTGTCTGAATCGCATACTATAAACTAAGTCACCCGGATGCACCAATAAGTATTTTGATTTATCAAGTGTTGAAGAGTCCTTTTTCGTTAATTCAGTTTGCTTAATCACACCTTTACCAATGGTAACAGAAAGTAGTTCTTCATTTTCAAATCCCCTTTCAATTCTTTCTTCAAATATTGCAATGTTGGGAAGTAAACTCCAACCTTCAGGCAACTGATTTACATAATCATATTCGACCGGATAATAGCTCTTATATTTTTTTAGCCTTTCACTCATACTACATCAATTGCTTCTATTAATAAATTTTTGATCTCCCCTTTCATTCCAAAAATCAATTCAGCAAGTTCCTCAATTTGTCGTGGCGGGTTATAGTTATAAAAGAAACGTGTAAAATGAATTTCGTAACCTTTTACCGTTTTGTTTTCATCAATCCATGCATCGGGGATATGCTGTAGCACTTCTCGTTCAAAATAATCATGTATCTCCTGGTCAAGCGGTACATTTTCAGTATCCCTCAGTTCACCATCCGGCACATAATGTACAGTGCCGTCTTTATCGGTGCGATCAATCACTCTTTCTGCATCTTCATTGCGCCAACTTATTGTATCCAAAATTATTTTTACCGCTTTTGCATCCAGCTCGAGTTTCAATTCTTTTATGGCTTTGTTCAGCAGCGGCACAAACTTATTATAATCGTCAAACTGTTTTTCGCCAAAATGTTTTGATAATTTTTCTGCTCCCTGCATAATGATTAAGTGTTCTTTCCAGTTCTCCTGCGATAGCAATTTATTTTTAGAAGCGGAAGAAAGTTTTATTTCATTACTGCTTAAATGCTTTTCAATTTTATCGCGGTTTTTTTTCAGGTTTTCATATAATGCATCACCAAAATGAATGTAGGCCCACCCCATTTCTTCCTTTATGTTTTTGTCATATCGTAAAGCAGCAACAGCTTCTGCAGTAAATTTCGCTGAAAGACGCAACGGTCTTTCCACAGTTATTTTGTTGTAGCCAAAATATTCGTTGGGATAAATTTTCGAAATACTAGTTTCCTTGAAATCGATATAGAGCTGTGTAATGTCCTCAACCTAAGTTCTTGCGGAGCTTTTCGTAAAGTTCCAGCGCATTTATCAATTGCACTTTGCCCTTTCTTTTTTCCTCTTTGCGGTTGCTGAGAATCCATACATAAGTCGGAATACCGGTATTATAAAAAATATTTTTCGGTAAAGCAATGATACATTCCAGCCAATCATTTTCAATTAAGTATTTACGTATCTCGCTTTCTCCGCCACCTGCATCACCTGTAAACAATGCGGAGCCATTATGAACTGTTGCTGCCCGGCTGCCGAGATATGTATTTTGTTTCATCTTATGTACCATATTCATCAGGAACAGCAATTGCCCGTCCGAAATAGTAGGCAAGCCAATTTGAAAACGAGGGTCCTTTACCTTTTCTTTTCCTTTTTTACCTCGTTCTTCTACAATAGCATCTTCATCGATCTTCCATGTTTTGCCGTAAGGCGGATTGGAAAGCATAAAATCAAACTGCAAATGACTGAAACCATCCTTGCTAATCGTGGAACCGTATTTAATATTATCTGCATTCTCTCCTTTAATAAGCATATCGCTGGTGCAGATTGCGTAGGTCTCAGGATTTACTTCCTGCCCATATAATTCAAAATTTGCTTTCTTATTCGTGATCTCAAGTGCATAGTGTTCTGCTTCTGTAAGCATACCGCCGCTACCACAGGCAGGATCGTAAATAAGATAGGTGCCTTTCTTAATTTTATCCTTCACAGGTAAAAACAAAATATGCGTCATCAGTTTGATGATCTCACGGGGTGTGAAGTGTTCACCCGCTTCCTCATTGTTTTCTTCATTAAACTTTCGGATAAGCTCTTCAAATACATATCCCATTCCAAGATTGGTAAGTGGCGCAAGCACTTCTCCTTTACTATTTCTTGATTCATTTGTGCTTAGGTTAATCTCCTTATTACAAAATTTTTCAATAAGCAAATACGTGATACCAGCCTCTTTTATTGTCTCCAATTGATTGCGAAGCTTGAACTTGCTGATTATCTCCTGGACATTTGGACTGTAGCCGTCTAAATACGCTTCAAGATTACTGTCAATATTATCGGCGTCATTTAATAACTTTTCAAAAGTAAATTTTGAGTTATTCCAGAAGGGATAGCCTGTTATATTTTGCAAAGCAGATTTATCATCGATCTTTTCCTTGCGCATAAACTTGTCGGCTTCCACAACTTTGTCTTTGGTTGGCACCAACAAGACATCTAATCTTCTAAGAACTGTAAATGGAAGAATAATATCCCGATAC
>VBAS01000035.1 GCA_005882975.1 Bacteroidota bacterium
CGATAGCCTGTTCAAGTGCAGTTTTTAATTGCAAAACCGCATTATCATAATCTTTTACCTGGATATATATTCTCGCCAGGCCGGTACGGAGCCGGCATATACCGATCACATAAGGTTCGTCTTGTTTCAACGCTGTTTCCAAAGCTTCACTTAACAGGCGAAGCGCTTCAATTGTATTTCCTTCTTTAAGATAAACTGCGGATAAATAGTTTACCGATGCATGTACTCCATTCAGTTCATTGAGTTGCATCCTTGTATTCATGCTTTCGATCAAATGCTCTTTTGCTTCGCCAAGTTTATTTAATTTGGTTTTTAAAATTCCGAGGGCCATTAAAATATTTCCGATCCCGGCTTTATTATCTTTTTTTCTCCATATTGTATTCTTTCATGGCTATTTCATCATGACCGAACTGGCTGTTGATATATCCTATTTGTGATTTGCAAGATGCTATGCCCTCTTCATCAGCAAGCTCCTTGCGAATGCGCAAGCTTTCCTGGTGTACCTCCATTGCATTATCATAATCGCCGATCCTCAAATAAACTAACCCGAGATTATAATTTGCATGCCCGATCCCTTCCTGATCTTGTATATCCTGGAAAATATGCAATGCCCGGCTGAAGCTGTTAAAGGCATTGCTATAATTTGAATGTGTAAATTCATAGAACCCGGTATTAAGTAATGCCTTCCCCTGTCCTTTCTGGTAGCCCGTTTTTATAGATAGATCCAATGCTTTTTGTGCAAGCTCAACCGATTTTTTTTGATCGAGATGCCTGAACTCAAATGCGGTTTTATTTAATTCATCAATAAAACGAATGTTTTCATTTGCAGAAGAAATATCTTCTTTGTTTGCTATGGATCCGGAATTTTTCACTGGCTGAATTGTGTCAGGTGATAGTCTGCGTGTGCATAAGTAAGAAGACCCCAATCTTTGCGGCTCATTTTTCCGAATAGAGGATGTTTTTTACTTAATTCAGATGTGTTGACCATTCTTTCAACCAACGCTTTATAGTTATCTTTTTCTATTTGCATTTCAGCTACTGTTGTTTTTAATTCAACTATATCAACCTCTGCTAATGTTTTTATTTTTCCTTTTTCACGACCTGGTGGTTTAATATTGCTGAGAAATATCCATTTCGCTAGCGTCCGGGTAAAAAAAGTACTCTGATCTGCGATTGGAATTTCATCAAATGCTAAACGGCAAGCTTCAGCAAGATGCCGTATCATTTGTGGTGCCGAAAGCCTTCCCCATTTTCCTTTTGATTCAACAGTTAATTTTTGAATACGTGAAAGCACTTCTTCCCGCGCAGGCTGATCAAAGATGTTGTGTTTCATGATTTTTGTTTTAATGATTACTTAGAAGTAAAAAGAAATGCACAGTAATTTAGTTTTTTTTATTTGCTTAACATGTGTTGTACAAAGGGAATTATTCTCTTCCTTTAGTCGGCGGAGTGTTCCTTTCTTCAAATCAGTAAATAGTATAAAAAATCGTGAGTCGTTATGCTCAGTTCCGATTGCTGTAGGAGATATATGACATACGTAAACAACCCTGTTGAAGTGGGAATTGCTGAGAAGCCAGAAGATTATTTATATAGCAGCGCTAAGGATCATGCAACAAGGAAGTGCGGATCACCTGATCTGGAGGTTTAATAAAACTCAGCTTGATCATGGTCTTACTGTAAACCTATTTCAGGACTGGACAAGGATAAAAAAAACTGCAATACTCATAACTCATAATTCTGAATCAGCTAGGGTTTTCCTCAAATACTTCTCATATTGGTTTTGAAACTCAATGTTACCTTCTGAACATTCAAATAATGCTTTTAAATGATCAGTTGTAAAAACGCTGTTATTGATAAGGCTGCTGAGATCTGGGTTTGCCACGATCCGATCTGCTTCTAATGATCTTTTTTTGAAATAGGAGATGAGTATATCTTCTTTGTAAGCAATTCCTGAAGAAGCGAGATTTTTTTTCACCAGCTTTAATTCATTCACCACATTTGGAAATTGAAAAGGATCGAAACTGTCAGATCTGCCTATAAGGTACTTTTTATATTGAAACATAAATTTTTATTTGGGTTATAAGATTGGGTATGTAATGTAGCTTTTAATTAACTATAAATGCTGTTATCATTTTATCAACATTATACTTATCAACAAATGAAGCTAACTGCATCTGTTTCGAAAACTAAAAACGAGGCAGGCATTTGATAAGATTACTAGATGTAATGCAGGTTATAACACATAAAGCCATCTATTATACGATCGATGTCGTGAAAGTGTGAATGATGTAACTTATTTGCGGAGTTATATAACAATGGGAGATAAAAAGAAAATGACCTTTGTAAAAGCCAGTGATCACTTATTAAACTCCCGCTTTCACGCCTGGCTATGCAGACAACCTTTTAGTTAATCTTAATAAACACAAAATGAATACTAAAATACAAACGACACTTATTCAAAATATATTTTTATGTCTTATTGGAATAATAACAATATTCTTATTTGAGTCATGTGCGAGGAAGATCGCCTTTCAAGCGTCAACCATTGTTCCGGGAGCGGAAGGAACGGTAAAAGTGAAAAAAGACAACAATAGCAACTACACTATCCATGTTGAGTTATCAAACCTGGCCGAACCAACCAAATTGGAACCGGCAATGAAAACCTATGTGATCTGGATGGAGACAGAACAGGAACCGGTTAAAAATATCGGGCAAATAAACAGTTCATCAAATTTTCTTTCAAAAAGATTAACGGCTTCGTTTGAAACGGTGTCTTCAATTAAACCAACCAGGATATTTATTACTGCTGAGGATGTCGGAACGATTCAATATCCGGGTACGAAGATTTTGACAACAACCAATTTTTAAAGTGATCTTGATTTTTGCATGAATTCAAAAAAATTTGATCGTTATACTCAATAGGATTGTTGCACTACAAGACTGCGACCCTTCGTCGCTTTGCTCCTCTGGGCAGGCTGCACAGAAGCATCATAGTAGCAATGCAGACTGGCACATAAAAATTTTCCAGCACTCTTCAGTGATTTGTTTTTCTGTAGTTGTTGCAATTAAACGGGCAGCTCAACTATCATTACCGTTCCTTCATTCTCTTTCGTTTCAACCTTTATTGTACCATCATGTGCCTTAATAACATCATAACTCAACGATAAACCCAAACCGGTTCCTTGTCCTGGTGGCTTCGTAGTATAGAATGGCTGAAAAATTTTATCGACTGAATTTTGCGGAATTCCAAAACCGTTGTCGGTAACTTTTATAACAATCTTTTCTTTTTCTTTTTTTGTTGTTAAGCTTACCAATGGTTCAAATGTTCCATTAAGTTTTTGTTTCTTTTCATTTACAGCGTAAAATGCATTGTTGAACAGGTTCAATAATACACTCCCGATCTCCTGCGGAACGACATCTATGCTGCCAATACTATCATCCAGGTTGGTTTGGATTTTTGCATTAAAGTCTTTGTCTTTTGCCCGCAGACCATGATAGCTTAAGCGCAAATACTCATCGCACAAACCATTGATATTTGTGGGTTCTTTCTGGCCTCTGCGGTTTCGTGTATGCTGCAGCATGCCTTTTACAATAGATGCTGCACGGTTGCCATGATAAGTTATTTTCTCCTGGTGCTCTTTCAAATTATCACCAAGAATACTTACTGCTTCAAAATTACCTTTCGTGATCTCCTCCTTCATCTCAGTAATTAATTCTGTATTGACCTCAGAAAAGTTATTTATAAAGTTGAGGGGATTTTGTATTTCATGTGCAATGCCAGCCGTGAGTTGTCCAAGCGAAGCCATTTTTTCGGCCTGGATCAATTGCTTCTGTGTCTTCTTCAGATCGAGCAATGTGTTCTCGACCTGCAGTTTCGCCGCTTCCAGTTTACTGAAGTCTTCATACCGTGCATAGGCGGTGGAAAATGCATCTGCTACAGCTTGCATTGTCCGGATATCCTGTTTGCCTAATTGTGCAGTATTACCTACATACAACATGCCTTGCAGAAAAGGCGCAAAATGTAAATAAAAACCACCACCGGGAAGTTTGCTCAGGTATTGTTCAGGAGAAGAATACACTCCCTGGATGACCAGGTTTCCTGCAAATGCAGTATACGCTTCCTGGTCCCAATATTCTGTATGAAATTTTTTATTCTGCCATTGAGCAACTATTTGTGCAGTATTGCCCGGCGTATCATAAGGAAGGTCAAACGCCGCCACTGCTTTTCCATCGGGTGTAGAAAGATAGGTATGACTCACTTGTTGCAGATCATCCATAATAAATACACCACATCGGATAAAAGGAACGCCCAATGCATTTAGCTCATTCCATATTAAAGGTGTAATCCGATCAAGATCATTCGCAGTACGCATTGATGCGATCTCTGCACGGATACGATCAAGCGAAGCCTGTCTCATCATATCTCTCGCCTGTGCTTCCGCAATTTTCAGATCAAGGTACCGGCGATAGGTGAGTCCAAAAACTGCGGCGAATTTTTTTAATTCAGAAACTATTGCTGCATCCAATGGATCTTTGGTAAAAGTAAAAATGGCGCCTTCTTTAAAAAAGACACAGGTACTTGTTTGTTTTTCTATAGTAACACTTTGTGTGAATTGAGGAGCATTGTTTGAAAGAACTTTATAATAATTAACAAGGTCTTCACCGGCGAGGTCATAACGCATCATTGGTTCTTTCAGTATCCATGCATCATAAGCTGCTTCAAGCATCGGGTGGATCGTCATAGATACTTTGCCCGTCACCTGTCCTACTGTTCCATCCTTAGTGGTATTTGCTCTCCATACCTGCATCGTTTTTTCTTTGTCATCAATAATGATCAGTCCGCAACGTAAAAGCGTTATTCCAAGTTTATCAAGCTCACTAAATAATACCCCGGTTGCATTACCAACATCATCACTACTGCGCATTGCCATTGCACTTGCCCTTACCCGTTCCAGTGAAGTTTCAATCTGAGCTTCCTTGATCTGCGCTTCACTTGTTTGCAGATCAATAAACCGCTGGTACAACCTTTCAAATTCAATGGCCATCCTTCTTACCACTTCCTTTTCTTCAGCCGTTGCTTCTCTTGTATGACCAAACCCCACATATCCGAATTTGCAATAGCCGTGAGTAATGAATAAGCCATTTGGAAAATCTTCCGGGTAAAACTTTGCATCGTCAGGTACAGCCGAAAGAATTTCCTGGAACAATTGAAATACGTGGGGAAGGATCTCGTAAGGATACATATGAGCATTGACCTGGTCGGGCCCTCCTTTCTTCCAGTTCTCAACGCTTTCTTTCCATGCCTCGACTGCATCCATGTCGATTGTTTGGGCTGCCTGTACACGCCGGCCCTTTCTCCCAGTTGTACGATACGAGAACTTATTATTTTTTAGATCAAATAATGTGAGATTAGAAAATACCGGGGAGATACCTAAGATATCGTATTGCTCAAAAAGAACAGACAGCACATCGCTTAATTCATTTGAATTATGCATGCCCATCGCTCTTGCCCGAACCCGTTCTAAAGCGGCTTCGATCTCCAGCTCCCGGTTGCTTTGTGCAAGTTGCTTTTCAAGTTCAGCAACTTTTGATTGAAGATCTTTTGTTTGATCGATCATTTGCATTTGCTCCTTCACTCTTCTTTTGAATTTTTCTCGGAAGGTTGAAGTTAAATTAAAGCGGCGAAATTTATTCAATCATGATTCCGGATCGGGATGGCGGGCTGAAATGTTTGGTTAAACTTCTGATAAGCAAAAGAAAGAACATATAAATGATTATTGTATCAAAATCGTATCACGATTTAGAATCATTTATAGTTGCCTTCCAACATCTTTGCTATTCGCTCCACAATTTCAATGTCGTTACGACCTTCAGCAAAAGAACCATATCCGGTGTGACGGATTCACGATCATAAATTAAAACAGAAATGATTTTTGACGACCAGTCTCGGCTTGCCAGTATGAAGTAGATCTGTCGTTGTTATGACAGCTGAAAAAGATTTTCGGCGTCAAATTCAACAAAATAATTGTGGCATTGTTCTTGCAAACGAGGGGTGCACACTGATTATTTATCTAAAAACCATCCCTTTCTTTATTAAAAAATTTTACGTGCAAAATTTGATGGTTATAAGCAATCTCATCGTCTTATTGGTCGATGTATTCCCATCAGTTGAATTTTAAGCCCTCTGAAATGTTAATTAAGATTTTTGACCGAAGCGGCCAAAAATGTGTTCTCATTTTTACTTACCATATAATTAAAATTAAAAAATTATGAAACAATTCGGATGGATGATGGCATTGGCGATGACGACTGTTATTGTGAGTTGCCACAAAGAAAATTTAACCAACGAGCAACCTGGAAACAGCAGTATTACACAATCGGAGATTGCTACACAAGCAACGAGTACATCATGTACTGCCCCCGGCGGGCTATCCGCATCCAATATTGCAACCACTACTGCAACCTTGAATTGGAATGCTGTGAGTGGGGCACTTGTTTATACGGTACAGTATAAACCAACTACTTCCAGTACATGGATAGTTGCAACTTCTGGTACCTATGGATTATCTGTCAATTTGTATTCACTGTCTGCGAACACAACATATGATTGGAGAGTATACACGAACTGTAGCCTCACAGAAGCTAGTGGTTACACTACTTCGCAATTTTCAACATCAGGATCAACACCTCCAACTGCATCAGCTTGTCCCGGCCCTGATGATGTTAGTACAAACGGTTCTATCGGCGGCGCTGCTGCGATCAATGTGAATACAGATGTAAGAGGAACCATTGCCCCGGTAAATGATATTGATCATTATAAATTCACGATCAGTTCGTATGGGACGATCAATGTTTGGTTAACTACATTACCTGCCAACTACAACCTTGCTATATTCAATAGCAGCGGCGTGCAAATTGGTATCTCACAAAATAAAGGTTCTAAAAATGAATCGGTCTCATTGATAGTTGAGCCAGGTGTTTATTATGCAAAGGTATTTCCGGTAGGTAATGCGAGTAGTGCAACATCTTGTTATACATTGAGAGTGCAAACGATCACTGCAAC
>VBAS01000438.1 GCA_005882975.1 Bacteroidota bacterium
AGTAGTCAATTTGAAGACTCTGCATCCCTCTTCTTTACCTCACCCCATCAAGAGTCTTTAATAATGCAGACTCTACTTCCCCTCTCCATATGGAGAGGGGTGAGATGATTTCGATGATCGGAGTGGTGGGGGGTGAGGTTATTTCAGTTGATGTTACGACCTCACCCCAACAATAGTTTTTCGACTTGAAGACTCTTCGTCCCCTCTCCACAAGTCGAGAGGGGTGGCGGAAACTCCGATTACCGGAGTAGTGATGGGGTGAGGTTATGCCTGAATTCTTTTAAACCTATAAATGGAAAAATAAAATAACAATAACATAGTGCCGAGCATTACAGAAAGGTCGGTTGCCAAACTAAAATGAGATTGGTTGACTAGACTTGCCCGCATAGCATCGACTGCATAGGTCAGTGGATTGGCGTAGGCAATTGCCTTCATCACTTTAGGAACTCCTTCTAACGGAAACAATGCGCTTGATAAAAAGAATAAGGGTATCACTAAAAAATTAGTGATCGCCATGAATGCCTGCATATCATTTACAACAGAACCGACGCCACTGCTAAAACTTACCATCGTTACTGCCAGCATTGACATAACAACCAATGTAAGTAACAGCATCGTCCAGCTATAAGGATGAAAACCGAAGATGAGTGCAATAATAAAAAGAACACATCCTTGTATGACAGCGATGGTAGCTCCACCCAATGAACCACCTAGCATTACTTTTAATCTTGATACCGGTGCAACCAATGTTTCTTTTAAAAAGCCGAATTGTTTATCCCACATAATGTTTACTCCCCAAAAGATAGAAGTAAATAAAATAGTTTGTGCTACCACACCCGGCACTACGAATTGTATATAGCTTCCACGACCTGCTTGTTGAAACAAGGCATTGAATCCAAAACCGAGTGTAAGAAAATAGACAAGCGGTTGTACAAGACTAAGGACCATTCTTATTCCTGATCTCCTGTATTTTTTCATCTGGCGAAGCCAGAGGATGTAGATGATGTTCATTGTATAAGTTAAGAGTTAAAAGTTTAGAGTTAAGAGTTAACGCCTGCTTCTACTTGCGATTACTCTGCGCATAGCTGCTTTCATATTATCACCGCTATCTACTGATTCATCACGAACGGTTTTTCCTGTCAATGATAAATAAGCTTCTTCCAAAGTATTTGTGCCTGTTTGTTGTTTTAATTCTTCTGAAGTTCCTGTCGCTACAATTTTTCCATGATCGATAATAGCAATGCGATCAGCGATGGCTTCGGCTTCTTCCAAATAATGCGTAGTAAAAAAGATGGTCATGCCTTCGCTATCATTCAGCTTCTGTACATAGTTCCATAATAATTTTCTTGTTTGTGCATCAAGCCCGAGAGTAGGCTCATCAAGAAATAAAATTTTTGGATGATGTAAGAGACCTCTTGCTATTTCCAACCTGCGTTTCATACCACCGGAAAAAGTTTTTACTCTTGAATCTTTTCTATCCCATAGTTCAACCAATGTCATTAATTCTTCAATACGCTGGCGCATGGTTTTTTTATCCACTCCATAAAGCACCGCATGCAGTTCAAGATTTTCATAAGCCGTTAACTCGTCATCCAAACTTGGATCCTGGAATACGATGCCGAATATTTTTCTTGCAGCATCCTGTTCTTTCATTACATCATGACCGGAAAGAAAAAGCGATCCTTCCGTTGGCCATAGTAAAGTCGTAAGACCGAGAAATGCAAATATCTCACCCGCATTTACACCGAAGTTGACGTTATCAACGGCAACAAGTTCTTTGAATTTCTTTGAAACATTTTTTACTGAAATGATCTCTTGCATAAAATGAATTAAGGAGTGCAAATCTAACCAACCCTAATTGTTTTAAAACTCTATTCCGGTGAAAGATTTAAAAATTTCGGGAGATGAACAATAAGTACCGGCAAACTGTTGAACTTATTAGAATCTTCAATTATCTTTTCTTTAACGAACTTTGAGGCGGTCAATGGTATTAATAAGAAATTTGTTTATGAACTGCCCATTTAAGATGAAATCCCGTTTACTGTTTTTTATAACTATCTCCTCTTTTCTTTTTTTAAGTTCATGTAGTGGCCGAAGCAATGAAATCGGCGGAAGCAGTGATGTAAATCCTGAAACGATCTGGTTTGATTACCAAATATCGGGGGAAGAGGGTAGTAATGATATGGCAGTTATGCTTCAATTCCGTTTCGCCGGAAAAAATGGAACTACATTGGTATTGGACGGTGGTAGCAAAGTAGAATTCGACGGAATAGCGATCAAAGCTGATAGCTCAAAGATGACAGGAGCTTTTTATGAAGTAATGAAACCTGTGAATGAATTTGCCGGCAAACACAGTATTGTTTTTACTGACATTAATGGTAAGCAATACAAGGAAGAATTTAATTTCACTCCTATTTCATTAAAAACAAAAATTCCTGATTCCCTTGCAAGACAAGACTTGGTATTTGAATTAGATGGATTGGATCATACAGACTTTGTTCGGGTATTATTAACGGATACCGCATTTACAAGTGAAGGGATAAACCGTGTTGATACTGTAAAGAATGGCCGGGTGATCATTAGCAAAGAAGATCTTGAAACGGTAGTGAATGGTCCCGTACAACTTGAGCTGATCAAAGAATATGAAAAGCCTGTAAAGAATGGGACAAGAGAAGGCGGGCATATTTCTATCAATTATGGATTGAAGAGGTCGTTTAAATTAAACTCCCTAAATCCCTCTAAAGGGGGATTTCCTGACGCACCATAATCAACTTGTCGACGACTCTCTATACAGTTTAAAAATGTATCCTTCGATTTGAATATTCCTATGGAATTTTAGCTTTAAGCCTGTACTTTTGCGGCCGAATAAATGCCCCTCTAAATCTCCCCTAAAGGGGAGACTTGCTATCACACAACCCAATAGTCGGGGCAGCATGAACTTGAGGCAGCTAATTAAAAACTATAAACTAAAAACAATAAACTAATTCATGGCTGGTCAGTTAAAAGAAGTCCGCAATCGAATCAAATCAGTACAAAGTTCACAGCAGATCACCAAGGCAATGAAGATGGTGAGTGCAGCAAAATTGCGTCGTGCACAGGATGCTATTATCCAAATGCGGCCTTATGCTAAAAAGCTGCAGGAAATGCTAAGCAATATTGTAAGCAATAGCGAAGGTGGTTCTGAAATGGGGCTGGCTGTTGAAAGACCCGTTGAGTTGAAAAAGTTTTGCTGATCGTTATTACCAGTGATCGTGGATTAGCTGGCGCCTTTAATGCCAATCTTATAAAACTTGCCAAGCTAACGATCAAGGACAAATACCCTTCACAGATTGCCAAAGGCAATGTATATATATGGAGTATCGGGAAAAAAGGATATGAGGCGCTGACCAAAAGCAATTATAAAACAGATGAGCGATTTAAAGATATTTTTCTGAAGCTGACCTTTGAAAATGTGCAACAAGCTTCCCAGGCTGCCATGAAAGCTTTTGAAGAAAGACAGTTTGATGTGGTGGAAGTTATTTACAGTGAATTTAAAAATGCGGCTACTCAGCGCTTCGTTGTAGAAAGATTTTTACCCATTCCTAAAACAGAAAAAAAGACCGGCGCTACAAAAGCTGATTTTATCTATGATCCATCCAAAGAAGCATTGATCGCTGAGCTGATGCCGAAGATCCTCAATACACAATTATATAAAGCGGTTCTTGATTCAAATGCTTCAGAGCATGGTGCAAGAATGACGGCAATGGATAAAGCAAGTGAGAACGCCAATGAAATGCTGCGTACATTGAAGATATCTTATAACAGTGCAAGGCAGGCGGCAATTACAACGGAATTGACAGAGATCGTAAGTGGAGCAGCGGCATTGCAGGGATAAATTTTCGATTCATAGCCCACGGTTTAAACCGTGGGCTATGAATTTAATTCTTCACTATTGTTGATAAAGTTTTTTAAAAGAGCTAATTTCAATTATTAGTTTCGCCTTTATGGAAATATCTCAACTTGTACCCCACATTGAAGCACTCATCTCTGCGAGTGATAAGCCATTGACCACTTTGGAAATCGTTGAATTGGTAAATGATGCTGATATAGCTGACGAAAAAATTCTACTGGACAATGTAGAAGCTGCAATTGAAACTATTCTTGAAAAGTATAGCGCTGATTTTTATCCGTTCGAAGTAAAACAAATAGGCGGCGGCTGGCAATTTCTTACAAGGAAGGACTATCATAAAACTGTTGCGCAGTTAAATGGGGAAAAATTTTTAAAACGTTTGTCTGCTGCATCACTTGAAACATTAGCGATCATCGCTTATAAGCAACCGATCACAAAAGGAGAAATAGAATCTATCCGCGGAGTTAATTGTGATTATTCCGTTCAAAAATTATTAGAGAAAGAGCTTATTATTATAAGCGGCCGTAATGAAAAGCAACCAGGTCAGCCTTTGCTTTATTCTACGTCAAGAAACTTCATGGATTATTTCGGCATCAATTCTGCTGATGAATTACCTCAAATAAAAGAAGTAGCAGAAACAGCCGTAGAACCCACATCTGTTCAGGATACTCTTTTCGCCCAGGAACACAGGGCCGGTGATGGTGAAACTGATGTTGCACTTTCTGTAACAGAAGAAGGCGAGTTGATCATTAATAAAGACGACGAAGAAGAAGCTTAAAGTTATTAACCCTCAGTATAAATGTGTGCCATTCCAAGTCCGGGATGGCACACCTCTTTTAATTATCTTCGCAAGCTATGTCCACCTCACTTTCTAATCAACAATTAATACAAATAGCCAATGAATATGGCACTCCTTTATATGTTTATCATGCTGAAAAAATAAAGGAGCAATTCAGCAGGCTACAATCAGCTTTCAATAGTTCCGATACTAAAATATTTTATGCAGCAAAAGCATTAACGAACATTAATATCCTTAAATACATTAAAAGTATTGGATGCAATGTGGATTGCAGCTCGATCAATGAAGTGATGCTGGCGGTAAAAGCGGGATTTGAACGGCAAAACATTTTATATACTTCCAATAATATTGCTTTTAGTGAAATTGAAACTGCAAAAGAGCTTGGCGTGAATATTAATATTGACAGCTTATCTAACCTTGAAAAATTCGGAAAGAAGTTTGGCCATTCTTATCCTGTTGGTGTGAGATTGCGACCTAATATTATGGCGGGTGGAAACTTAAAGATATCAACTGGTCATAGTGATAGTAAGTTTGGAGTTCCGGTAGAACAGGTAAATGAAATTTTACGGATCGCAAAAGAAACCAATTTATTTAT